>JBBJOD010000579.1:0-3219 GCA_037721715.1 Chitinophagaceae bacterium
TCAAAACTAACCCTTCGGTCTATCTGAGACAACATGTATCTCGTCAAGTCTTTACGAATGTCGCTTTGAAAAAGTGGCTGGAAAACACCATACCTTTTTCACCAAACGCTTTTACAGGGATAAATCTGAGCGCATTCATTTTGCTTCCGCTATGACCATGACCGGGAGAAATGAAGAGTTGATAAAGGACGAGATTTCCTCTTATCTCAACATTGTAGAATTCATACAGTTTTCCGGTTCCCATGTTACTGAAGACCTGCATCAGCTATGGCGAAGGTTGATATTTAACATCCATATTCTCTAACACAGATGACCATCTACGGAATCATGGATTTGTATTAACCAGGGAAGGCTGGCGTTTGTCACCGGCTTTTGACATAAACATGTCTATTGATAAGGATGGGCTGGCATTGAATATCGATATGGATAACAATGCTTTGGACATAGCACTTGCCAAAAGTGTTGGGTTATATTTTCGCTTATCCGAAAAAGAAATGGATATAATTATAGACGAAGTGATGTCTTCGGTAGTAGTTTCGCAACAAGTAGCAAAAGACATTGGTATTTCCCGAAGTGAACAAACGCTTATGAGTGGCGCTTTCAGAACATGAATTCAAATGACCATTCAATTAAGAATCTGCTGTGCACTGATGTTACAGGCATACGAAATAAAGCAGTCGACGTAGTTGCAAGGTTTTTAATTTTTACCTGGGACCTATTTGAAAGATATTAATTCCCAAATAGAAGCATTAGACAATCAATTGATACGGCTTTACTGAAATTATTAAGACATTGAGAGTTAAAGGAAGGTTCGGAACTGCCGACTCTTATGAATGCTACCAAAACCATTTTTGCCGGTATTAAGCCGGGATTTTAGTAGAAAATAAGAGGAATGTATCCAACAAATTGCCACGGAAATTTGAGAACAAGATCAAACAATCATTTTGAAATATAATTGACTGGCTTATTTAGATAATTTTAAATTTTTATATGCCTCATTTAAAAAAACTATGAATTACTTGCATTGAATAAAAACTTCTTGTACCTTCTTTTTTTTCTAAAACCTGCCTGGCACCATTGGCATCGATCAGTTTTTTCCCTACCCATATCTATTAACATCTAAATTATTTATTATGTCTGTTATTCTTATTACCGGAAGCAGTTCGGGGATAGGCCTGGCTACTGCTCTTCATCTTGCAAGGAAGGGTCATAAAGTATATGCCACCATGCGTAATCCTTCCGCTTCATCGCTATCTTCCATCAACAATAAAGAGCATCTTAATATAGAGACCCTTGCACTCGACGTAAATAATGACGAGTCAGTTAAAAAAGCGGTGAAGAAAGTGCTTGACCAGGAGGGTTTTATTGATGTATTAATAAATAATGCGGGAGTGAGCGCTTTAGGGTCCGTTGAAGAACTACCCATGGATGCTTTTAAAATAGATATGGAAACCAATTACTTTGGAACGCTGCGTTGCATCCAGGCGGTGTTACCATCGATGCGTGTGAGAAAGGCAGGCACGATTATCAATATTTCTTCCGTTGCAGGTAAGGTATATAATAACTTTCATGCTTCATATGCTCCAACAAAAGCTGCAGTGGAGGCTCTTAGCGAATGCCTGGCACAAGAAGTACAACCACTTGGCATAAGAGTAGTTTTAGTAGAACCCGGAGTTATTGAAACTCCTATTTTCTCTAAAATCTCTACGACACCCGGGAAAACTAACTATCCTAATGTTCAACGCCTCCTGGCCTTTTTTGCTGCTTCCGTGGAGAATCATGTGAGCCCTGAAAAAGTTGCCATTGTGGTTGATGATATCATTGAAGGCAGAAGTACTAAATTTAGAAACCCGGCTGGGCCTGATGCAGTTCCTCTGTTGCAGTTCAGAGCCTCACAAACTGACGAAGAATGGGTAGCATCCACCAACATTGATAATGAAACCTGGATCTCGGCCATGGAACAAGGTATGAATTTGAAAGTGCGGCCTTACATGGAAGATGCAAATCTTATTACATTCGAAGCACAACGCGAAACTTCACTTAGTCATTAAAATAATGTGTAGAGTAATTAATACTTACATTGTTGTCTGGAAAAGATTAATAAATTCTTACCAAATCCTTTCTGGAGGCTCCTCTTGGCTCATCCCTCCCGGGTGGGGTAGGGGTGGGTAAAATTTTTAATTTCAATATTCTACTTAGTTTAGTCGGACAGTAATGAATATTTTTATTAGTCCCGTTAAGGACGAAATATCGGTAAAAACTACCTAATCGGAAATTCAAGTCCCGTAGGGCAATGTCATTAAGTTAAGCAATGCCGTCTTGAAATTCCGGAAGACCTTCGAATAGGGTCGACACCTTCCTTAAGGAAGCGAGACCGGCAAATTTTTCTTCAACCTGGAATTTCCGGTTCTATAAAGATTGAAAAACGATTTCAATTGCCAGGGAGAAGTTAATGATGTATTGCCCGCATTTTTAAATTTCGGATCTTCATTGTATCCAACTATTTTACTTTTCACCTGTTCCTTACCGAATTGAACAGACCATGTTTTAAAATCTTTTATACCATTCATGTTAAACCCGCTTGTCAAGCTCCACCAGTTATTATTCAAGAAAACATCCGTACCGAGTGTATCCTTTCCTAACACCAGTTCATCTTGAGCAACAAATATGTTGTTATAAAACCTAAAGCCAACATGCTCGCTCTCTTTTTCGTCATAGTGCATTACAGCGCCTTTTGAATTATACACGATGTTATTATAAAATTCCAGGTTTCTAAACTGGTTTTTATCTTTAGAACCATTCCAGATAAATACCCCTGCACCTGCTCTTGAGACGTTGCCGTCATTCTCGCTGATATTATTTCTTATGATGTTGTCATGCCAGTCACTTGCGCCGGCATATTGAAAAATACCAAAGGCTCCACCCTGGTTATCATACGAAAGACATTGTTGAATGATAGAATTGGTTACGCCTCCGTCGAAATCGTAGCCGCCTCCGTCCTCTCCACCAACAGAAGTTTTATTCCTGTAAGAAATACAATATTGTATAGTAACGCTGTCTGCTTCATACGTCCATATACCTACAGGTCCATTACCGATTCGAGGCATGTCCCAACCGTTATTTGTAGCCGAACAATATTCAATAACTACATTTTTACAACGGCCTGCAAGAATACCATTACCACTGTGGCTTTTTAAGTTAGTAGGGTCACCCGGATTG
>JBBJOD010000091.1:0-12031 GCA_037721715.1 Chitinophagaceae bacterium
CATTGGTATTTGCCTCACGGGTTATCCGCTTGTGCTTTCCCTTATCATTACTGCATGAGTTCCCTTGTTCCGTTTTCATGCCTGACTCACGTTCCTGCCACCTTTACACCGCCTGTTATCTATCTAGCTTCAGGTTACTGCTCATAGATTTGCTTTCTTGAAGGCCAATGACTCCCTCCAATTTCAATAGGTTAGTTGGACATATCGATGTTTTACTATGTTGATTCACTTTCGTTCAGCTCCCTGAGCCTCACCTGACGGAATTTACTTACGCCTTTTCTTTGTCGCTCAGCACCGTTTCGTTTCCTAAAACAGCACCACAAAGTGGTTTGAAGGATTTGCCTGCCACTCCCTTCGATGGACCCGCCATCGTCATAAAAACAGCATGTACTTAGCCCATAAGTTCAAGGCACACTCACTGCTGTCCGGTAAAAAAAATGGTAAAATCAAGTTCTGAAAGCCTTGATTTACTACTTTCTATAACGCTTTATAAACTCGTTTTTGTAGCATACTTTCATTGGGGGTACTTTAAAAGTTGAACAGGGGGCGGCTTATTAGCCTAACCCTTTAATTTATCGTACAAAAATGAAAAAATGAAAAAAACTGTTAAATTAGCAGTCAAATGGGGTCGATTTTTATCCTTGCCTCATTTATTACCCTGTTTCTGCAAGTTATTTCATACTCCTATTGATAAAAAACCTTGTAGTGCCCTAAACAAATATTGAAAAGATCGATAAAGTATAAACCAACATCGAACCATATGAAAATTTGTACTCGAACTTGGCAAAGTGTTACTGCAAATGTCTTTGTCAACACGCATATAGTGTGTGCCCATCTCCTTGTTATGTGTTCTCAAAAAAGAAAAATTATTTTCCGTATCAACTTTACTGTGGCATTGTTAATTACTGCTTTCCTGCAAGTGAGCTTAGCCGTTCCGATAACCGGCAGAGTTGCGAGTGAAACGGGCACTGCGCTTTCTGGAGTAAGCGTCACACTCAAAGGCAGTTCTACCGGTGCCTCAACCGATTCCGAAGGCAGATATACTATTAATGTTCCTGAATTGAGGGGTTCCCTGGTCTTTAGTTCTGTTGGATTTGCAACTCAGGAGTTACCGATTAATGGAAGGCGTTCTATTGACGTAACCATGGCAGTAGGATCCAACAATTTAGATGAGGTGGTAGTAGTTGGATATGGTACGCAAAAAAAAGTGAACCTGACCGGTGCTGTTGCTACTGTTACCAGTGAAAGGTTGGAAAACCGTCCGATAGTCGATGCAGGCCAGGGATTGCAAGGGGTAATTCCAAACCTCAATATCAGTATACGAAATGGGGATCCAACCCAGGCTGCAGATTTTAACATCCGTGGGTTTGAGTCAATTAATGGTGGTAGTCCATTAATACTTGTAGACGGAGTCCCTATGTCATTACAGTTAATTAATCCGGCAGATATCGCCAGTGTAACTGTTTTAAAAGATGCTGCCGCTGCGGCAGTCTATGGGGCAAGAGCCGCGTTTGGGGTTATTCTGGTTGTAACAAAAAAAGGAAAGCCCAATCAAAAAGTCAACGTTTCACTGAGCACTGAACAATCTCTGTCTAAACCAATTTTCCTGATGGATGTGGTGACTGATCCTCACCAATTTGTTACAGCACAGAATGGAGCGGCGATACGTTCTTCAGGACAGCCTACATTTGATGCCGATTATGTGGAAGGGACAAAAAGATGGGTTGAAAATCCAATTCCTGAAAATGAATGGAGAGTTTACAACGGCAGCCTCCGATTTTATGGCTTTAATGATTATCCTAATAAACTGATAACAGACCTTGCACCTCAGCAGAAGTACGACCTGACGGTTTCAGGTGCAACAGAAAAAGTGAACTTCTATGCATCATTTGGGTTTTTAAATAAAGATGGCTATCTGAAATCTGAGAGAAACCAGAATTTCAAACGCTTTAATATTTTGATGAAAACGGATATTAAGGTGAATGAATGGTTAAGCCTGGATGAAAAGATAGTATTCAACGCGCAGAAGAATGACGAACCACACTTTTATAACTGGGATGTTAATATAAATTCAACTGCCAGGCAGAGTCCTATTGCTCCAATTCAATTTCCTGACCTTCCCGATTATATACAGCCCGGGGATAGGGATAAGTACGCACAATACATTGGGAAGTACTTTGGCGGTACAAATTTCTTTCCTTACCTTTTAGATGGTGGGCGGGAAACCTTTAATAACAATGATACGTGGCTAACTCAAGGAATAACATTAACTCCATTGAAAGGGTTAAGAATTAGAGGTGATTTTTCATACAACGCATTTAACCGGGTATACCAGGATGTAGCAAGTAAAGTGGATATAGTTTCTACAGACCTTTTAGCAACTCCTATAGTAACTCATGGGTTTAGTGGTGATGACTTTATCAACAATCAAAACAACTATAATCAATACACTGTTCTGAATACTTACGCAGAATATACTTTCGAAAAATTTGAAGACCATTTCGTTAAAGCAATGGTTGGCTTTAACCAGGAGTGGGGAAGAAATTCTTATATACGTGCTCAGGCCAGGAGTTTAATTACGCCTTTAATTCCGGACCTCAATGCTACTTCAGGAGCGCAACAAACATGGGGGGGCAAGTCCCACGTTGCCTTACGAGGATTGTTTTACCGGCTGAACTATATTTTTAAAGAAAAATATCTATTTGAGGCTAATGGCCGTTATGATGGCACGTCCCGCTTTCCGAAGGATAGCCGCTTTGGATTCTTCCCGTCTGTATCGGCAGGGTGGAGAATTTCCAAGGAAGGTTTTATGAAGGGAACAAATAATTGGCTTAATGACCTGAAACTGCGTGGTTCCTGGGGCACACTCGGTAACCAGTTATTAGGCGATGATTTCTATCCATATATTGCCACAATGAATACCGGGTCAGCTGGCTACATCATGTCAAACGGTTTAATTCCTTACGTATCACCTGCAGGACTAGTCAGTCCTTCATTAACATGGGAAACGGTTGTTTCCAAAAATATCGGGCTTGATTTCACCATACTCAATCATAAACTTGACGTGTCGGCAGATTTATATACGAGGGATACCAAAGACATGTTGATGAATGTGCAGTATCCTGCTATTTTGGGAACCAATGCCCCCAAGTCAAATGCAGCCGATCTAAGAACTAAAGGCTGGGAATTATCAGCTACCTGGCGTGACAAAATCGGAAAGGATTGGAGTTATTCTATGACATTAGCGCTTGCAGACAACACCGCTATAATAACAAAATACAATAATCCTAACGGAGATATAGCAGATTATTATGTAGGAAAGAATATCGGAGAGATATGGGGATATGAGACTGTTGGAATATTCCAGTCAGACGATGAATCTAAGAAAGCTGCTAACCAGGCACAATTAGGCGCAAACTGGAGGGCAGGTGATATACAATATGCAGATCTTAATGGAGATGGGAAAATTACCCCGGGAAACAATACATTGTCCAACCCCGGAGATCAGGAAATTATAGGTAATTCAACTGCCAGATACAGTTTTGGAATAAACGGCGATGTAAAATTCAGGAATTTTTCCCTGAACTTGTTCTTCCAGGGGATTGGGAAGAGAGATTATCTACCCGGTAATGGTAACTGGAACGCTTTCTATCCTTTCAATGCCGGCCATGTTGACAAATATTTTATAAGTGAATCGTGGAGCGAAACAAACCGCGACGCCTATTTTGCAGCCCCTACGATTGGCACCAACAGTAAAAAGAATATCCATCCCCAATCGCGGTACGTTCAGAATGCTGCCTACATTAGGTTGAAAAATCTAACTTTAAACTATGACCTTCCTCAAACATTAGTTAGTAAAATGAAGTTAAGCCGAGGGCAAATTTATTTTTCCGGAATGAATTTGTGGGAATATTCAAAAATGCATAAACCGCTGGATCCCGAGAGCGTCTTTACCGTAACCCAGGAGTATTATTTACAGCGCATTTTCACTCTTGGTGGAAGATTAACTTTCTAAACTTTGTTAAAATTATTAAATGAAAAAGTACATTATACAAATTACATTAATGTTTTTTGCGGCGTTTCTTTTAAATAGCTGCAAAACAGATTATCTGGAAAGATACCCTCTTGACCGAATTAGCAATGCGACGTTTTGGAATACCGAAAATGACCTGAAGATTTATAATAACGGATTATATAACATGGCCCGTAACGACGTTAATGTTCCTATAATGCTCGGCCATCATGAAGGGTTCGACAGTCACTGGTCAGGTATCTGGTACCTGGACGAATTTTCCGATAACATTGCTCCATCTGCGGTAAGGCACGCATTCTATGCCCAGACAAGGGCAGGTAAACATACCGTACCATCGGGGCCACAACAATATGGCTGGAGGGGTTGGGATTTTGTTCGGGCAATCAATGTAGGGCTTGATAACTACAATAAAGCGAAAATCCCCCAGGACGTTATTGATAGATATGCTGCGGAAGCTAAATTTTTCCGCGGTTGGTTTTATGCTGACAAAGTTGCAAAATTTGGCGATGTTCCATGGGTAGGGCATGAGTTGAATATTGACTCAAAAGAACTGTATGCAGCAAGGACGCCAAGGGAAAAAGCTATGGACAGTGTATTGCAAGACCTGACTTTTGCAACGGCAAAACTTCCCGCCAACTGGGGAGATGGAAATGCACCCGGAAGGTTAAACAGGTGGGCTGCATTGCTGGTTAAGTCAAGGGTTTGCTTGTTTGAAGGTACCTGGAGGAAATATCATGGCGGACAGAAAGCCGATATGTGGCTTGAGCAAGCGGCTGATGCGGCAAAAGAACTGATGGATAAAGGACCTTACAAATTATATAGCACGGGCGATAAATTACATGATTACAATGCCTATCACCGCGCAACTGATTTAACAGGCAATCCGGAAGTTATTTACTGGAGAAAATACCAGCTAGGAATTGTTACCAATCATGTAATGTCATACCACAAAGATTATTCTGGTGGCGCCACAAAAAGCATGGTAGAAGATTATCTTGCCACTGATGGATTGCCCATCACTCTTTCTCCTCTCTACAAAGGCGATGCAAAAATCGAAGACGTATTTGAAAACCGTGATCCGCGCTTGCGGCAAACTATCCTTCATCCTGACGACCAGCCTTACTACAATTACGACAGAAGCCTTGCCTATACGTATCCCAGGGTGACCGGTATGGCGGGCGGTCAAATAAGTTCTACAGGTTATCATATCATTAAAGTTTATGAGCCCATTGCGGCAGGTAATGCTTACAACACCTCATCTACACCTGCCATTACTTTACGCTTTGGAGAAGCATTACTTAACTATGCTGAAGCGAAAGCAGAACTGGGTACACTTACCCAAGGGGATTTGGATATATCAATTAATAAATTACGAGACAGGGTTGGTATGATACGCATGGGCCTTGGCAATATCCCTGTTGATCCTAAATACGCAAATGATGGCGTTACTCCCTTAATAGCTGAAATAAGGAGAGAGCGCAGAGTTGAGTTGTTTATGGAAGGTTTTCGATACGATGACCTGAGGAGATGGAAACACGGAAAAAAGCTGGAACTACCTTCCCTTGGTATCCTGTGGGATGCTGCAGCAATGGCCCGTTATCCGAAGGCGACTGTTAAAACTTCTGTTGATCCTGTTTCAGGTAAAACCTATGTTGATGTATTTAAGGGTAGTGATTGGGCTAATCCGGTATTCGACGAAAAGAAACATTATTTGTGGCCTTTACCTCTAAGTGCATTGTCTCAAAACCCTGAACTTAAACAAAATCCAAATTGGTAATCATGTTATTGTAAACCGAGCTACTTTCTTTTTCTGACGGATTGAGTAAAGGGGACTATTATCCCCTTTTGCTTTTTCAACCTTCTTAATCTCAATCGTTGTAATATGACGTATAAAGGGTTAATCGTCCTCATTTCTTCCGAAATTTACTAGTTTTACATCAGTTTATTTTCTTGAAAATTGCCACTCTGTAACTCCTTTTCCTAAACCTGTTACTATTAAAAATGTACAAAAATTAGTAAAGATGAAAAAGAACTTAAGTCGATTTTGTTTTCATTGGTACTGAAATCTATTTAATCCTTCGCTACATTTGCATTACAGAAAGTTCTTCACTACTACAAATCAGTCCGCCAGCTCACTACGCTTCGATATCCCTTTGGGATAGCTTGAAATACACACGTGTAAAGCTTCTAGCACATCGTAATGATAGTTTCTCAGGATTCTTATTAGAGCCTGTGTAAGATTTCTGCCGCCTTGATCCCGGTTAACCTGTAATACATTTTGGTGATAACGCAAAGCAAATTCTTTGAAGAAATCTTCTAATTTTGTGTTCTATAAGTCAGGTTTTTTTTCTAAAATATTATAATGCTCATTTAAATACGGCCTGCTGAATAACTAGAAAAGCTAACAATTACAATAGTTTTCACGAAATTTATTGTAATAAAGTGCATAGAAATATGGCAAAAGCGCTCAAAAACCGTGCATCCAAACAAGAGTATGTAAGCCCTTCCCAAGAAATTTTCCCGGGATTTGAATCTCCTTTCAGTCGTCATTTGAATCCAACAAACAGGTGGGTGGTACTTTCGAAGAAGATACCGTGGGATGAACTTGTCAGCGTTTACGACAAACAGATGCGCAATGGCCAGACTGGCGCCGATGGAATCAATCCAAGAGTTGTTTTTGGCGCGGTAATCATTAAGCACATGTGCGATTTAAGCGATAGGGAGACCATACAGCAGATCCAGGAAAATATGTACATGTAGTATTTTATTGGATATAAGAGTTTTAGTGATGAAGAGCCCTTTGATGCTTCGCTGTTTGTAGAGTTTCGCAATCGTTTGGGCTTGGATCAGATCAATGCGATTAATGAAAAGATATTACAACTATCGCAGCAGAAGTTCTCCCTAACAGATGATAAGAATGACAAATTACCACCAACAGCTTCCATAAATAATAGTGAAGAAGAGTCCTTACGCCAACCAGTAACCGAATCGGCTGATACCCGCCAGGGGAAGCTGATAGTAGATGCCACTGCTTGTCCGCAGGACATTGGCTATCCTACAGACCTAAACCTGTTGAACGATGGGCGAGAGAAACTGGAGGAGCTGCTGGATTTTTAAATGATCCCGCTATCCATCATAAAAAGCCCCGCACCTACGGGGAAGTAGCCAGGAAACTGTATTTAAAACTGGCCCAAAAGAAAGTAAAACTAAAAATAAATACGTCGTTCCATTAAACAGCAACTGGGATCAACGGCTGATTTTCCCGGTCGATAACCATAGGAATCCTCATTAAATAAATGCTCCAGTACCGGTTCCAATAATTCTTTTCCTACTGTCTGGCTAATTCGGTCAGCAACGGTGGGCAAGCACAGAGGTCCTACTCCTCCATCTTTCTTAGCTATTTCCTTCAACCTTACCGGCGGGGGAATGTGACTGCCTGAACTCATTTGATTCCATAAATTATACAAGTATTTTTTGTATTGTTCTCCAAACTTTTTCAAACTAATTCTATCCACCCCTCCGCTTCCTTTGTTGGATTTTACTTTCAGATAAGCTTCCATCACCCATTGCTTACTAATACTGAACGGATTCGTCTCACTCATTTTCGTACCTTCTGAAGTTTCCTCAGTTTTCGTCCATGATTAAAAACAGGATAACAACTTCCCTTCGCTCCATTCTCGTTACAAGAACTTCCTCGCTACTACGAAAGTTTTTGCCCCCGTGCCATGCATCGGTACTTCCCTCTTGCAGTGTCTCCGCTTGAAGTTCCCCTTATCAAGGGTTTTGACTTTTCAGCGCACCGCACTGCCACATTTATAGGCTTATTTAATAAAAACAGCTACTCTTATCAAAATTTGAAAATTTTACAAATCGCTTGACTTATTCAGCAGACCTTAAATAGCCCTTTCGCAAAAAATTGAACTATCTCCACATAAATATCTGCTGATCCTTTTCTAAAACCCGCATTTAAAAGTTCATTTTTAGTGTCTTGATCTGCTGTAAGCGGTATCCATTAAAGTTGTGTATTTCCACACCAACACCCAATGTAAATGTTCTAAATTCTGCTATGTTGGTTTGGCTGTTCTGTCCACCGCCTTCATAGTATAATTCCCAGCTATGCAGTTTGGGTTCAAAGTGTACATCCAAAAATGAATTGATGCTATAGCCAATGCCAAAGCCTGTTGAGTACGGCAGGTGCATTACGACTTTTTGATTTTTCATTCATTGGTTGCTGTAGGGTCTAAACTAACGCCGTGTGAAGATTCGAAATCATTATTTTAGTGGTATAGTTTATTTCAACATTGCCTCCTTTTAAGACCATTGATTGAATTAATCCTTCAAGAACAGAAACCCGGTTACTGTACAATAAATCTCTCTTTTGTTTTAACTGGGCAGAAACATACTGCGAGGCTGCTATAATAATTACTGCAAATACAGATATCTTCTCATGTGTTATATTTTTAAATTGTTGACCGGAATAAATTAATAAATTCTTGCAAAATCCTTACTGGAGTATCCTCTTGGCTCATCCCCTCCTTGGAACCCAGGAGGGGTAGGGGTGGGTAAAATTTTCAATTTCAACAACCTAGATAGTTTACTCGGACAGTAATGATTTTTTGTTTTTTTTGTTACATTAAATTCGCCATAACTGATATTTTATACTGGTGTTCCCCCTTATCATGGCTCATTTAATTGCCATTATTTTTTTTTAAATTGTTTAAAAACCAATACCACTATTAATTTACCTTGTAGAAACACATCACTCTTTCCACCCCTCGGGCCAATATCAGTTGAAATTTCAGCCAATACACCCGCCTGTGTATAATGTAGAAGTTGTAATTTCTTTTGGAAGGCAGATTAATTGTATAGCCAAGATTAGCTTCGCCTAACAAAGCCAGTTTGTTATAATCTTACGATCTATTTTATTTTTTGTTCACAAGGCATAGCCTCCATTTATTTGTGCCTCTGCATGAAAGCCCTTAAAAAAGTATTGGCGGTAACCAACGGTTAAAAGGTACTAATTGATCTTCTGTACAATGTCGTGCTTAACATTCGGGCGTAGGTAAAGCCCTAAAAGTAAATCACCATGCATGGTCTTACCTTTGTTTTTACTGATTGTTCGGGTGGCTTTAAAGGTAATGATGCCAACTTCGGGCAAAAAGGGAGCAACCAAATCTGCTTCAATGCCCCATTTACGGTGGTTTCGTGCTGCATTTTGAGTTTGTGCATCTGCGGCAAATGCAAGACAGGTTATACTCACTGCAAGAGTAACCATTGACTTTTTCATTTTTGTAGCGTTTTAATTATTTAAATTATTATGATACAAATTGCTCAGGCTAAATCCGTTAAATGTTCACCCAGCTTAAGAAATGGGAAAGGCGTTGATATTCATTAAAAAACTATTTGCCAGTTCTTCTTTAACCGTTGTATACATTCTGATGGTGTGTATTCTTATTTACTGATCACACCAGTACTACACACCAAGAGCACTGATCAAAGCCAGGGTGGAATGTCTTCATCCAGCTCCCAATAAAGCCATTGCCGACCCTGCCTGCGGTACAGGCGGTTTCTTCCTGGCAGCCTACGACTGGATGACAGAGAATTGAGAATGGATAAATCACAAAAGAAGTTTTCAGCATCTTAAATCGATGCTCGAAATAACAGGACTCGCCTCGATGCTCGAAATAACAGGACTCGCCGCTACGACTGCAGGATTTCATTCCTGCTTCCATCCAACAAACCGTCATAAAAGAAAGGCAACATTCACTGCCACTAACCCTGAAGGCCGCTGGCGAAAGTTACTTATCAAGAGCTTGTAGCAAGTGATAAAACAAGCCTGGATATTACTTGGCTGAAAGATAAATCGCTGGCTGATCTGGACAATTTACCAGACCCTGATGAACTGGCTTTGGAAATTGTGGAAAGGCCGGAAGCGGGGTTTTGAGTTTCAAAGCGATCATCGCATCATTAAATAGTAAATAAGTATTTATGGATAACACCGACTATCCCATTGACGAACAGTAGGTGGCAACTACTTATTGCACACCGAGCTTGAGCAAGAATCTAAAAATGCCAATCAAACTTCAACCAGAGTACTATTGTTTAAGTAATTTGATCGTCTTTCTTCCTGTATTGTTTGCATTTACAATCGTAAAAAAATATGTGCCTGCATCTAAATGACTTAAATTGTCCATTTTAATGGAGTTGAGTCCAGCAATCATTAAATACTGTTTTTTTTGCACCTCCCGGCCGTAAACATCAGTTAATATAATAGTCAGCTTTCCAGTTGTTTCCGAATGGTATTTTATAATAATAACATCCCGGAATGGACTAGGGCTAACCCGTAACGCAGCATTCTGCGCATGTAAAGGTTTAAGAATAATGATTTTGCTATATTGGATTTTACCATCATTATCAACTATCCGCAGGCGGTAATATGTGCTCGATTCGAGCCTGCTGTTTATATTATGGTGGTAATTATGAACAGAAGATGAGTTAGTTTGGAGGGCAATATTTGCAATTGTACTAAAAAGTATACCATCCTTGCTTTCCTCTAATTCAAAATGGTTAACATTCTTTTCATCAGTTGTAGCCCAATAAAAGAGCAATTGATTGTTGGAATTATTCCCGTTAAAACTTAGGAGCAATAGCGGTAACGCACCATTTACTGTAACACTGGCAGAAGCAAAGCTTGCAGGGCAACCGCTTAATGCATCTGCAGTCAGTTTAAGGTTATAAGTGCCCGCTTCCGTAAAAGAGTTTGACGTAATTGTAAAATTACTGGTAGTCGATTTGCGTAGCTTTTACCACTGTTATCCAGCAGGGCGTACCAGTTGCCTGCCACAACATTACTTACTGTATAAATCATAGTTTGACCTGTAGTAATTGTGGAATTAACAGGCGTGACAGAAGGGGCTGCAGGCGACGTGCATCCTACTGTAAAACTTGCACAACCGCTACTTTCAGCTGTTCCTGTTGTTTGCGCCGTGGCCGACAGAACTCCATTATAGTAGAGCGTATTAGTTGGAAGGGTAATCGACCACGAAGTAGCACTTGTTATTGTTTGCGAGCCTATCAATGCGCCGTCCTCATACAATCGTATAGTTCCTGTAAAGGAGGCTGGCATAGTTCCATTTACCGTTGTATTTGCGTCTGTATAACTGCCGGTAATGGTAGGACATGGCGAAGGTGTAAGAACAGCAGCCTGGGTTGATGCGGCACCTGCACAGCCACTAACTGTTTGTGTAGCATAATAACTATCCCCGCTAACCAGGGCGGCAGTGCTAACCGTCCAGGCACCACTACTATTTACAGCAACCGGCGAACCCGTTGCTACACCGGATGGTGCTGTTCCTTTAAATAGTTGGACGGTAGCGCCCGGATATGCTGACGTTCCAACTACAGCCGTTGCACCATTGATGAGGTTACCCGTTGCATTCGTAGTAATAACAGGTGCTGCCGTGAAACAACTTACCGTAAATACGCTGGATTGTGTCATACACGCTGTACCTGTTTGCGAGTATACCTGCAACTGGTCGCCTGCGTTTAAAGTAAGGCCTGTAAAAGAAAAACTGCCGGCACCTGCAGTAATAGTAGCCTGGTATTGACCATTAATGTACAACCTTAGGATATCGCCACTGGTAGCACCTGTTCCGGCAATCGAATTGTTTGTTGGATAAATCGGTTGCGTCAATGTCAATGCATTTGTACTTAATGGTGGTGGAACACCACTGCTACCAGAAGAAACGCAGACCAACACTGCTGATGACCTGCAACTGCCATTTTGGGTCACTATCATATATGTACCTGTGGCAACATTATTTGTACCTCCTGAACATCCATCAGTATAGTAGGCAAAACTGGTAGTTGTTGGATAGGTAAGGTTCCCCCCTGTGCTAACCAGGTTAGAAGTGGGTGAGGCGCTTGTAGTTGGCACGAGGTATACCAGTATTGTATTACCCAATGCTGTTGACGGCATGGTGCCGGAAATTCCTTTTA
>JBBJOD010000092.1:0-12001 GCA_037721715.1 Chitinophagaceae bacterium
AGTAAATACAGTATTGGGAGGGATGATTATTCATCCCAGTGAAAAAGCTAAAGAAATCATTAAGTTTTACCGGGAGTTTATGAAAACAGCTCCGGAAGAACTGACTTTATACACCGTTTTGATGACATCTCCTGACGGGATACCAGTAGTAGCCTTGGTAGGATGCTATGCCGGGGACCTGGAGCAGGGGGAAGCTGTTCTAAAACCTCTTCGTGAGTTCGGAACCCCGGTAGCAGATTTGATTGGAACTATACCCTATATTCAAATGCAAACCCTGATTGACGCTGCTGCCCCTCATGGTAACCGGTATTACTGGAAATCCAACTTCATGGAAGATCTATCTGATGAATCAATTGATGTTATCATTTCTTATGCGGCTGCTATGCCCTCACCATTCTCGTTAGTTTTGCTCGAGTATTATGGAGGCGCTTCAAGCCGTGAACCTGAAGGTGGAACGGCGTTTCCGCATCGCCTCTCTCAATTCGATCTGATTATTGGTTCCAACTGGGTTGACAAGCAAGAAGATGAAAGACATATAAGGTGGACGCGGAATTTTTGGGAAGCCATACAACCTTATTCAAGCCATAAGGTATATGTAAATGTTCTAGGAGTTGAAGGAGAAGAACGGGTAAAAGAAGCATATGGCAAGAACTATCCAAGATTAGCGGCTTTGAAAAGGAAATATGACCCGAACAACTTGTTTCGCCTTAATCAGAATATCAAACCTGTGGAAGCATAAAATCAACCATTACTTATTCGTAGTCAACATAAAATGTTGTACAGGAGTTTGTGTGGGGATTGCAATATTGATGTTAATGAGATTGGCTTTCATTGTATAAGGTTTTAGAAGGAAGCCTGCCTGATGAAATTCGCCTAACATTAAGTCATATAGCTGAAAGCCCCCCAAATATTAAAGACCATAAACAAACATACAACACCGGTACCATTAGAGATCGGAGCTTTTGCCTATACGCTGTTCACCGACACCGGGCCTTAAGAGGTTTTGTAGAAAGAATGGGGTAGCCGTGCAGTCTTTTAACAAAGGGTTGCTACGAGATTTGCGAAACTAAAACAACCAAACTTCCTTAAAAACTACAAAATAGTATTGTAATTAACCTATTATTATGCCATCTCTTACCAAACCAAGAATAGAATCTATTGACTTACTAAAAGGTTTGGTAATGGTAATAATGGCACTTGACCATGTGAGAGATTATTTTCATTATTCCGCTTTCCTGTTCGATCCAGCAGACCCAACACAAAGTACTTTACCCATTTTTTTTACAAGATGGATAACACATTTTTGTGCACCCGCTTTTAGTTTTCTAGCAGGACTTTCAGCTTTTATGCTTGGCAAAAGAAAATCTAAAACTGAATTATCAGGTTTTTTATTTAAGCGTGGACTTTGGTTGATTTTTATCGAAATGACGGTTGTAAATTTTGCCTGGTATTTTGATATTTATTTTAGAAGTCCAGGGTTGCTTGTGATTTGGTCATTAGGAGTAAGCATGATTGTTTTGGCAGCATTGGTTCATCTTCCTGGAAAATTGATTTTATTATTTAGCTTGCTTTTAATATTTGGTCACAATTTATTAGATAACATTCACTATGATGACAATTTGTTGTGGGCGATACTTCACGAATTTTCATTTTTTAAAATAACAGAAGGTGTTGAGTTTGCTGTTCTTTATCCTATTATTCCTTGGATAGCAGTGATGGCACTGGGTTATTTTTTTGGCTCTTTTTATGATAACTCTTTCGACAGCGTAAAACGAAAAAAGGCTTTTAATTACATAGGCATTTCAGCGCTTATTTTATTCATAACCATACGATTTATAAATAATTATGGTGATCCAATACCTTGGAAAGATAATAATACGACAACAAAAGATTTGATTTCGTTTTTAAATCCTTCAAAGTATCCACCATCCTTATTGTTTTTGTTAATGACATTGGGCGCAACATTTCTCTTCTTGGCAAATACCGAAAAATTGAATGGTAAAATAGTTAATTTTTTTAGCACTTTTGGGAGGGTTCCGTTTTTCTATTACATTTTACATATTTACCTTATTCACCTGGTTGCCCTACTTTTTGCCGAGCTTTCCGGATTTGGCTGGCAAATAATGCTTTTACCAGATTGGGTAACTGAAATGCCGACATTAAAAGGCTATGGCTTTCCGCTTTGGGTGGTTTATGTCGTTTGGGTTGCATTGATTATTTTATTGTATCCATTTGTCAAAAAGTTCGACAGGTATAAACAAGCTCACAAGGAAAAATGGTGGTTGAGTTACTTATAGGTATTTGATTCGAAATTGGGAGAAAAGAACGGCAGCCGATAATCAATTAATCAGGGAGACTTTCACCGATCACTACTCACAGGTAGGGTCGGGAGCAGTGGTGCATTAAGTTGTATCATGTCTCCACCGCCCGCCTCGTCAAACGCAGCGTGCGCGTTTAATGATCTCATCAGCCTTAGAAATATAGTACCGGTTGTACTGGCAGCAGTTTTACTATTAAGTATTTCTTATTATCTTCATCAGTATATTTCATTCTGCAAATGTACCAGGCTGGACGTCATCGAATGCACCGCCATGGCAAAGCCGTACCGTTAACAGCAACCCTATTGTATTTTCGAACCTCTATTTCCTATGTAAAAACGTATTCAAGATAAATTTACTTCTGAAAGAAATATAAGTAAGTAATGTATTTTTCCTTATCAAATTCACTCGAAATTTTGGAGCGTACTCCAGGTGTTCTTTTTGCACTGTTGCAAAATCTATCAGTTGAATGGACAGTGAATAACGAAGGTGGGCAGACTTGGAATGTGCATGATATTATAGGGCATCTCATTCACGGTGAAAAAACAGACTGGATTCCCAGAACGGAAATCATTCTATCCAATAAACAGGACAAAATATTTGCACCCTTTGACCGTTTTGCACAATTTGAAAAAAACAAAGAAAGAAAGATGAGTCAACTTTTAAATGAATTTAAAACGCTACGCCAAAACAATATTGCTTTTTTACAGTCATTGAAACTTACAGATCAAGATTTCAAGAAAACAGGCATTCATCCAGCGTTTGGAGAAGTCACTTTATCTCAACTCCTTTCAACATGGACTGTTCACGACCTTAATCACCTTGCTCAAATCTCTCGTGTAATAGCTAAACAATATAATACTGAAGTTGGACCCTGGACAGAATATTTACGAATATTGCAATCCTAAAGGTCTTAAATTTAAAAACCTACGCTATTCAAATAGATGAGTATGCGGCCATCCATAACGGCATAACCTTCAGCTACAGCAGCTCCATGGCACAACCATACATCTATCCACCGGTAAGGCTTGCCGAAGTGGCTCTAACACTTGTTTCAGAAGAGTTTTATAAGTTACATCTGTGATTTTTCCTTTATACCTTTCGTTTAATAGGTAGCCCTTCCGCCCGACAGATCAAATGTAAAGCCTGTTGTAAAACTGTTAAGCGGTGAAATAATATAGGTGATCATGTTCACGGCTTCTTCCAGCGTGCCGCAACGCTTCATGGGTATTTTGTCGGACATGTACTTTACCTGCTGCTCAGGCATGGCATCAACAAGTGGCGTTCTGATAACTGCCGGCGCCAACGCGTTTACCGTAATACCCATTTCGGAGTATTCTTTCCCCTGCACTTTGGTCATGCCAATAACGGCTGCTTTTGATGCGGAGTACGCCAGCATACCCGCATTGCCTTCTTTGCCAGCAATGGAAGCAATGTGTAAAATCCTTCCATATTGCTGTTTGATCATATAAGGCAATACGGCATGAGACGTATAAAAACTGGCCATGAAATTAATTTCAAACACATGGTGCAAATTTTTACTATTCACTTCGTGAGATAAAATATTTGTAACACCGGTGATGCCTGCACAATTTACCAGGATATCAATACGGCCCCATTTAGAAGCTGCATGATCAATGGCATTTTTTACTTCGGTTTGGTTGGTGATATCAATGCAAAAAAGAAGAGCACGTTGGGGTACATATGAAAATTCTTTTTCTAAAAATTCTTTATTGATATCTAATAAAACAACTTTAGCTTCATAGGCTAGAAGCTGTTTTGCCAAAGCAAGACCTATGCCAGAGGCAGCCCCAGTTATGACAGCTACCTGTTCTTTAAAATTCATATTTTTCAGTTTTAATAAATAGAAATAAAACACAGTGTTGCATACAACTAGTTTGCCCTTGATAGATACGAATGCACCTATAGTTTTATAAACCGGTTAACCCATCATGTTTGCTATTTTAGTAAACAATATAACGAAAAATTATAAACGCGACTTACATTCAAGCCCCCATTCAATAGTTTTATCTATTAATAACTGCTTATGAGCAATAGTAAACGATTTGAAAACAAACATGCACTTATAACCGGCGCTGCCCGTGGCATTGGATATGAAATAGCCTACCAGTTTGGAAGAGAAGGCGCCACGCTATCACTTCTTGATTTCAATGAAGAAAACTTAGCTACAGCTGCCAGGCAACTAAAAGAAAAAGGCATAAAAGTTTATGCATACTGTATAGACGTTTCCAACAAAGTAGCCGTTACATCAGTCGTTACAGAAGCTGACGCCATCATGCCAATTGATATATTGATCAACAATGCAGGCATTGCTTTCGAAACGCCCTTCCTAGATATTGAAGAAGAAGAATGGAAACAAATAATTGATATTAACCTTACCGGGATGTTCTTTGTGGCACAAAGTGTTTGCCGGTTTATGGCAGCGAGAAAAAAAGGGGTGGTAGTGAATATGGGCAGCAAAAATGGGTTGGACGGCGAGTTTGGATATGCGCATTACAATGCATCAAAAGGCGGCGTAATCATGCTCACTAAAACTATGGCGTTGGAACTGGCGCATTTGGGAATCAGGGCCAACGCTATTTGCCCAGGCTATATACAAACGCCGATGTCTTTGGAAATAGATTCGCCGGAGTTCACGGAAAATTTTGTAGAGCAATACATTCCTTTGAATAGGCCTGGAAAAGTGGAAGAGATAGCGCCGCTGTTTTTATTTGTAGCGTCTGATGAAAGCAGCTTTATGACAGGGCAAATTTTAATTGCAGATGGCGGCCAGCTTGCAGGGCAAAAACCGGGGAAAGAGCTTCTATCGAAGATCAAACTGTAGATTAAAAGCCGTCGGGTTTATTAGCTGTTGTGCCCCTTTTGGCAATGCCAAGGCGTAATAGCTGCTTCCAGCCTTATACACGTTTTTGAACCACCTGCTGTTAAAACAACACATTGCGCCCGTGGACAATTTGTCCTTTATCTTTAGTCCTTACCAGGGCAGCTTTCCGAATGGCAACCATTTTATATTTCAAACATCCCAGGTGAACACAAGAAAGATATTTTTCTCTCTTGGGCTAAATTCGTATTTTTTCATCTTCTTGAAAAAGAAAGAACTGAGATTAAAATAAATCTCAATTGAAAGGAAGGTATATGAAATTAGATTTTTTTTTAGGAATAATAGTAAAAACTAAGAGTATTTATTTTTTATTGTTGCCCAAAATAAATTAATAAATTTTTGACAAATCCTTACTGGATGCTCCTCTTAGCTCATCCCCTCCTGGGAGGGGTCGGGGTGGGTAATTTTGATTTATTTTTATTTAATCATTTCAAAACCATTGTGCTTGATTCTAAATAGTAATGTTGATACTGGTATATTACCTTCCGTTAATTATAAAATTGCTGTCAAATGAAAATGAATCTACTTGAACCGAAGGCAACTTTGTATGCTCTTATGTTCTTTCTTTTTATCTTGAAAGCTTCTGGTGTAAATGCCCAGGAAAGACCAGGATTGGTAAAAGGAGTAGTAACCAATAATAATGGAGATCCAATTGCCGGAGTATCTGTTATTATAAAAAATACAAAAGCCAATTTTACACAAGGCACAAGTACAGATAATTCGGGTACTTTCACTTTTGCTCGGTTATCCCCCGGAGGACCTTTCAATTTTACATTTTCAGCAGTAGGATTTGAGAATCAAATTCTTTCAGGTTTTAACATTAAAGAAAATGGCACATTATCTTTGGATGTTATTATGGAAGAGACTGCTGCAACATTAGACCAGGTTGTAGTGATTGGTTATGGAACCCAGAAAAGAAGGGATTTAACAGGGGCAGTCGGGTCAGTTGGTAGCAAAGAAATAAAAGATTTAGCAGTAACCCGGATCGATCAGGCTTTATTAGGAAAGGTTGCCGGCGTACAGGTAAAGCCGAGTACCGGAGAACCAGGCGCCGCCCCTCAAATAAGGATTCGGGGAATTGGGAGCATTTCTGCGGGAGGAACTCCCTTATACGTGGTGGACGGATTTCCTACTGACAATATACAAACATTAAATCCTAATGATATTGAGACGATGGATGTTTTAAAAGATGCTTCTGCCACCGCAATATACGGTTCCCGAGGATCAAACGGGGTTATCATTATTAATACAAAAAGAGGAAAGGCAGGGAAAACGAACTTAACTTTTGACAGCTATTATGGATGGCAAAAAGCATCTCGAGTGCCGGAATTCATGAATGCGAGAGAGCAGGCCCAATACTACTACGACGGTATCGTAAACCGAAACATTGACAATAATAATCCGGTTTCAGGGAACCCGGCTACCTGGAGAATTCCGGTTCCAGTTGACGTATTAGATGTGCTTTCCGGGAAGAATACTACAGAAACCAATGCTATTGAAGCGGTATTAAGTACGGCACCTCAACAACAATACCAGCTGTCAGCTTCAGGAGGTAATGAGAAAGTAAGATTTTCCCTGAGTGGAGAATATTTGAACCAAAAGGGTATCGTTATAAATACCGGTTTCAATAGATATTCTTTAAGGGCCAATATAGATGCACAATTAACAAAAAAGTTAGCGGTGAAAGTAAATTTAAATCCATCTTTTACCAATTCCGACATTGTTCTCTCAACCGGTGGCTCTGGCGGGCAAAATGAAGGTGTGATCGCGCAGGCGACAAATGTTCAACCCTTCTATCCCATTTATAATCCCGACGGATCCTACTTTATTTTTAGCCCTGGTATGTCTGCTGGTCCTACTGCCTATAACCCGGTAGCGCTTGCAAGAGAAATTACTAATAAGCAACAAAGAATAAGAGTGATTGGAAATATCAATGCTGAATATTCTGTCCTCGATAACCTAAAGTTCAACGTTATGATCGGTGGCTCTTTGTTGAGCCAACAGGCAATGCGGTTTAGACCTAATCTTCCTGTCTTTCTGAATAATCCTGCAGAGGGGTTGGATAACAGCTCAATAGGTTATAACTGGCTGACAGAATATACTTTGAATTACAACAACAATTTTGGCAAACATTCCATTTCCGGGGTAGGTGGCTACACGGTGCAAAAAGAAAGATTTAATTCAAGTTTTATAATCAGCAATAATTATCCCAATAACCTGGTGCCTACATTAAGTGCTACAAGTGGAATTATAACAAATGGTTCTTCAGATATCTACCAATGGTCGTTGCTATCTTACCTCGCAAGAGCTAACTACAATTATAACAGCAAATATTATGTTACTGCCTCCATACGCACGGATGGATCGTCCCGGTTCGGTCCAGAAAATAAATACGGTATTTTTCCTTCCGCTGCTGTTGCCTGGCGTATATCTGAGGAAAATTTTTTAAAAGACATCAGTTCTTTGAATGAATTAAAATTAAGAGCCAGCTATGGTGAAACAGGGAATAATAATATTGGCAATTATGAGCACTTTTCTATTATCGATTATGTTAAATATGTGGGTGGCGGAGGCGCCGTTGCGGGTTACGTTCCTGCGAGACCTGCCAATCCGGGTTTGACCTGGGAGAAGCAGCAATCTTTCAATGTAGGACTTAATGCAAGTGTTTTTAATGACCGGCTCAGTGTTAGTGTGGATTACTTTCAATCAAGAAATACCGACCTGTTATTGAATGTAAATGTTCCTGCTATTACGGGGTTTAATACAGCTTTGCAGAACATAGGAGAAGTTAAAAATACCGGATGGGAATTTGCGGTCAATACCGTCAATTTGAAAGGGAAAAAATTTGAATGGTCAACCAACTTCAATCTCTCTACCTATCAAAATAAAGTGGTGAGATTGGGACCTAACGGGGACCCGATTTTTGTTAATGGAAGTGTAACCAGGATTGGACAACCTATTGGGATGTTTTTTGGTTGGTTAACTGATGGGATTTTTCTTAACCAAGCGGAAGTAGATAAAGGCCCAGTTTTCGCCCCTGGCAGCATTAATCGTTCACGGCCAGGAGACATGCGGTTCATCGATGTTAGTGGCCCCAACGGTAAACCTGATGGTATTATTGATAATAATGACAGAACCATTATGGGTTCCCCCTATCCCGATTTTTATTATGGCATGACTAATAATTTTTCGTATCAGAGTTTCAGCTTAAACATCAGCTTCCAGGGGTCACAGGGCAATAGCGCCCTAAATATTGCCAGGAGCGGAGCTTTGTCTACCAGGGGTCGTATTTCAACATTATCTTTCCTGAAAAATTATTGGAAATCCGAACAAGAACCAGGTGACGGAAAAACACCCAGGCCCAATGATCAACCAACAGGAAACGTTCGCGGCTTATACAGTCAGAGATATCTTAGTGATGCTTCCTATTTACGCATAAATAACATCTCGTTGAGTTACCTGTTACCGGTTAAAGTATCTCAGAAGCTGAGGCTCAGTGCCGCCAGGATATATATAACCTCTTCGAATCCTTTTCTATTTACCAAATACACCAACTTTAATCCCGATGTAAGCACCACAGAAAATGCGCTTACTCCCGGGGTAGACAATAACGACTATCCTTTGCCAAAAAGCCTCTTGATTGGGTTAAATATAGGCTTTTGATAAAAAATAATTCATAAAACGAACCATATGAAAAAGATAATGTGGATTTTAGCATTGGCTTTCCTTCAGTCTTGCAAAAAAACATTTATTGAATTAAATCCTGAATCAACAGCAAGTACGAATGCAGTTTATAAAACAGATAAAGATTTCCAGGACGCGGTGATAGGCATTTATAGTACAACTCAAAGTATATATCAATCGTTTTGGCAATTCGGTGATTTGGCTGGAGACGATACGGAACAGCAGCATTCTGCTCAGCTGGAGTTCGTTAATATCAATAATTTTTTGGCAACCAGTGCTACCCCGTTATTGCATACTACCTGGTTGGATCATTATAGGGCAATCTTTCGTGCCAATACAGTGTTATCTCAAATTGACAAGGCTGACCCCGCCGTTGTTACAGACAAAAATCGTCACATAGGCGAGGCTAAATTTTTACGTGCACTTGCTTATTTCAATTTGGTTCGAATATTCGGAGACGTTCCTATGGTTACAGCTCCTATAACCATTGAAGAAGCATCCAAAACAGGTCGTGAAAAGGTAGATAAGATTTATGACGAAATTATAATAAAGGATTTACTGGATGCAGACAATAAATTACCCCTTAAATACTCGGGAACGCTTGTGGGAAAAGCGACGAAAGGTGCGGCTAAGGCATTGCTTGGAAAAGTCTATTTAACTCGTAAGGATTTTGCTAATACCGTAACTAAATTACAGGAAGTGACTACCCTTGGATATTCGCTTTTACCAAACTATAATGATTTATTCGATTATACTAAAGACGAACATCATGCTGAATATCTATTCGATATTGAATATACGGATGGAGGTCTGGGGTTGGGAAGCACGTTCACCAACAACTTCGCTCCCAATCTTTCAGGAGTTGTTAATTTCTTTAGCCTTAAGGGCTCAGGCGGGCAACAAGGCGCCCCTACGTTACCGATATTCGCTTTGTTCGAGGCCAACGACAAGCGAAAAGATATATCGGTAGCTAAAGTTGCTGACGGTCTTATTGACAAGAATGGTCAAAAGATACCGTTGATTCCCATTGATGTAACCACCTATTCTAAAAAGTATATGACGCCTTTACAAACTGCTAATGACAGTAAGGCCAACTGGAAAGTGATACGTTATGCTGATGTGTTATTAATGTATGCTGAAGCGTTGAATGAAACCGGTAAAACTGATCTTGCGCTGCCTTTTTTAAACCAGGTTCGTGCCCGGGCAGGGGTTCCGCCATATCCGGTTTTAACTCAAACTGATACCCGTGAAAAAATATACCTGGAACGAAGACTGGAGCTTCATTTGGAGGGGCATAGATGGTTTGACCTGGTGAGAACGGGTCGTGCTTTATCTGTTTTGCAATCGCAAGGAATGAAAAGTTATATGACGGTATTCCCAATTCCTTTGAGCCAGATTCAAGTGATAAATAATCCTGCGATATTTCCTCAAAATCCCGGATACAACTGATCACTGTAAAAAAGTTTATATTATTTAAACTGAATCATTAACACTGCATGGTGAGTGCACAGTCGTCTGAAGGTATAAACCCGTCTGACGCTTGATTCGGAGCGCTGTGCCTGATTAAAATTTTACTGGAATTATTTTGGAACATTAAATCATAAAATTACAAATGTTGTTATGAAAACAAATCGACGAAAATTTATCAATGCTGCGGTTGTTGGCAGCGTTGCTGCTACATTACCGCTATCGTCCAGCGCATTAAAAAATGCATTCTCTGGCGCTGGCCAGGCAGACTTATCCTCTAATTATGCCAAACTTGACGAAGTACTTAAACTGCCAGTATTTAAAAGGGAACTGTTTACCTCCCCGGTAATTGTAGAAACCATCGAATTGCTGCGGGACAGGGAAAATTTTTTGGTCCGGGTGCGTTCAAAAGATGGCGCAGAAGGTATTTCGGTTGGTCACACCGGGCTAAATCCCAAGGGAGGCGGAGGCCAAAGTGTTAGAAATTGGCCGGTGTATAAAGGTTTGATAGATAGTTTTGTTGGTAAAGATGCGCGTGATTTAGATGCCATGATCCCCGGGGATAGCGGGAAGGGCGGTGGGGTGCCCTATAATATCGCACTTGCCACAGTGGAATTTGCTATTCTTGATATGTTGGGTAAAACTGCAAAAAAGCCGGTTGGTCAGCTTATTGGTGACATCCGCAATCCCATGATCACAGTTTACCAGGGTAGCCGAATGCCTGAGCTGCTTTCACTTCCTCCGGAGCAGTCACTGGAAATTGTAAAAAAGGATTTACTGGAAACCAAGGCAAAAGCTATCAAAATGAGAGTTGGCCTTCCAGGTCAGCTGGATAAAGATAGTATCGCTGGCAATGAAAAACTCCTCAGGGCGGCACGTAAGATGTTTGGCGATAAAATAGCTCTTGGCTGTGATGGTAATAATAAATTTTCTGTACAAGGGAGTATCCGCATGGGAAAGGTATTGGAGGAACTTAACTACTCCTGGTGGGAGGAAATGGTTCCCTTTGGATGGTACGATGAACTTAAAATGGTGAAGGACGGGCTCAAAATCCCGATATCTACCGGTGAATCGGAAGGCCACATTAGTACATTCCGTTGGCTTATTGCCCAGGATGCCTGCGATATTGTACAGCCCGATCAGCTTTATTTCGGTGGAATGATCCGTTCAATGAAAGTGGCACGCATGGCAGCGGCGTTTGGGAAAACTGTCTGTCCGCATATAACCCAATACGGATTAGGCTACATCTATATGTTGCACTTTGTCTCCGCGTGCACTAATCCTTATAAGTACCAGGAATTTGATACATTTTCAACCAGGGACGCAAACGGTAATCAAATTCCTATCGAGTATACATCGGGCGACCCTCTCACCAGTTATGATGGCGTTCTTAAAGTTCCCACCGGTCCAGGTTTAGGCATAAGGATTGACCCTGATTATATTAAAACACATAAAGTGGTGAAAGATTGGTAATTAAAACATGAAATCATGAAAACGGATCGACGAAAATTCATTAGTTCTTCTGTTGTTGGTGCTCTTGGTGCCGCAGCATCGCCTTTATCAACTTTCGCATCAGCAAGAAAAAAATCTGGCCCATTTCCCGACGATTTAAAAAGCAGATATGCCAAAC
>JBBJOD010000580.1:0-3182 GCA_037721715.1 Chitinophagaceae bacterium
CGGGTGGCGACTGGACGGTCAGCCTGGATATCAATGTTTCTCACAATAGAAATACGGTCACTAGAACAAAAGACAATAAAGACATCCCTACCATCGCCGGTGGCAACGATGCATCAGGAGCCAATAGTATCATCAGGGTAGGCCAGCCGCTGTCAGCTTTCTACGGACCGGTATTTTTGGGCCTGGACAAAAATGGAATTCCATTACATCAAAATCTTAATGGAGATAAAAATGCAAGTGGCGACGATATTATTAACGCCCTGGATAACCAGATCATCGGCAGTCCTTACCCGGATCTATATTATGGAATCAATCCAACGTTCAAGTATAAACGCATTTCTTTAAGTGCTGTTTGGGCAGGAGTAAAAGGGGCCACTATCAACAATGCAGGCCTGTTCGATCTTACTCTTCCTACTATCTCGAACCAATACAATAAATTAAAGGCAGCGAATGACCTCTATCCCCTACCAAGTGAAAAGGCAGGAAACGCTCACTTCAGGTCTTCGAGGTATATGGAAGACGGATCTTTTTTCCGCCTGCGTAATATCCGCCTCGATTACAGTTTCAACATGCAACTCAGCAAATCGATAAAAAGCCTGAATGTATTTGCCAGCGCTCAAAACCTGCTTACGTTCACTTCTTACTCCGGTTATGACCCGGAAGTAAATAGTTTCAATGGAAACGACCGGAGACAGGGTGTTGACCTTGCTGCCTACCCCGCGTCCAAAACATACAACATCGGTTTCAATGTTACCTTTTAAGGAAGACTTATCTATCTAAAATATAAGAAAATGTTACCCAATAAATTTTTTTACCTGATCATTACTTTTGTTTTTCTAATCATCAACACGATCGGTTGCAGGAAAGCGCTGGAAGAAAAGCCGAAAGCTATTATAAGCCTCGGCGAGCTCGACCCGGTATTACTGGAGCAAACGGTTATTGGTGTATATGAACCGCTTACCCGTAGCCGTGGCAGGTTATGGGAGTCTACCATAGGACTCGGCTTGGAATTAATGAGTGAATATGCGGATGGCGGGCCAACACAGGTTTCCTGGAGTAATTATAATACGATCATGACAAACCCCAATGGGGTTGCTTCATCATGGACTACCCTGTATGAAGCGATCGGAAGAGCCAACCTGTTAATAGCCAACCTTGATCAGAATACCACGCTCAGTGCAGACCTGAAGAACAGGGCCTATGGAGAATGTTATTTTGTGCGTGGTCTGTGCTATTATTTCGCGGTCCGTTTCTGGGGGAAAGTGCCGTTAAGGCTGCAGCCTATCCTGAGTTCAAACGCTGTAGGCCTGGCTGTCTCGGAGATACCGGCTATTTACGACCAGGTACTTAAAGACCTTAAGTTTGCTGAAGGGGTTCTTCCTTTGATAGTCTCCGCCGCACAAGCAGGACGAGCTACTCAGGGCGCAGCTAAAGTGGCGCTTGCCGATGTGTACCTTACGCGTGGGGATTACCAGAACGCCAGGGACAAAGCAAAAGAAGTGATGGATAAAAAAGCTTCATTCGGTTACGACCTGGAAACATCTCTTGAAACCGTTTACTCGCCAACGTTACCTACTAATAGAGAAGATGTTTTCTCCTTGAAATTTTCTCAGGTGCTTAACCAGGGCGCTTTCATGGCTTCTTACTGGGCAGATTCAAGAGCAAAGGCCTCGGGTTATTCAGTAAGTGGCAACAAGTTCGGCGGCATTGTTTCCGCAGCGCCACTCATTAAAGGGTGGGATAACAATGACCTGAGAAAAAAATTCAGCTTATACAATACTTACATCATAAACGGGGTGCTGGTAAACGCGGAGATCGAACCAGATATTTATGACCTTCGTCTTGGAAAATACAAAGATCCTGCGGCTCCAATAGATACAGGTAACGGCAACGACTTTTACTTTTATCGTTATGCCGACGTACTGCTGATTTTTGCCGAAGCGGATAATAAACTGAACGGTGCCACAGCCCTTGCATATGATGCCATCAACAGGGTAAGAAGGCGGGCTTACGGAGTAAATATCAATGCCCCAAGTGCTGTGTCCGACTTACCTGCTGGCCTTGACAAGGCCGCATTTGATGAAATGGTATTTCGTGAAAGGGGATATGAATTCATTGGAGAAGCAAAACGCTGGTATGATATGGTCCGTACCGGCCGGGTTGAAAAGTTAATCAAAGAAGTTAGCGCGGTAATAAAGAACCCGCTTCGTAAACCTGTGCCAACCCGCGTGCTGTTTGCACTGCCAGATGTGGAGTTGCAGAATAATCCCCTGGCTAAATGAGTTGTTGAACGGTCCCGCAAAAGACGATCGGGGCAGTTGATACTGGCGGAAAAAATCCCATAATAAATTGTACTGCATTGATCGATGCAGCGGGCGTATCGCTTATGCGTTCGCGTGGTAACCGCCAGCCAGCCATGACCGCCATCGTTGGTCAGGCGGAGTACATGACCGTGGTCAAGGCTTTGATCAGTGATTAATTATTTACCGGGACTAGCGGAGATCAGCAGCATATAAATTCAGCATTTGTTCGCTTCCATGGAGGTTGACCGTTCTTTCAAATTTGAAATTTAAATTATTCAATAGCCTGATGGAAGCGTTATTGTCTACTTTGGTAATTGCTGCAATGCGAAGCAGCGAAAATGTAGTTTTAGCATATTCAACAGTAGCCTGGGCCATTTCATAGGCGTAGCCCCTTCGAATATATTCCGGCAATAAAGCAAACCCCAACTCAATTTCATCCAGCCCCTCTCTTTTGAGCATACCACACATGCCAATGGGTGTGGATGATTCTTTTAAAGCAGTTAACCACAAACCAAATCCATTGACTGCATAGCTTTTAATGGGTCCGCCTTCCAGGTAGGCTTCTGCGTCTTTGGTCGTTCTTACACCCCTGTCGCCAATAAATTGCAGCCATCCCGAACTATTCAAAAGTTGTACTATAAATGTTACATCATCCAGGGTAAACCGCCGGAGTTCCAGTCTTTCAGTTGATGTAATTTTCATTAAACATTTTTGAGTAGTTAGTATGGTCAACGAAACGTTTCCACATGGGATAGTAAGGTAAAGAATCTTATAATTCAGCTCCAGGATAAGGCAATTTTTTTTATCTTATTTGTTGCGGACCGCTAACCAGGTTGTTAGCATAACGACTGGCCGCAAGACTCACAGGTTTCCAGGTGT
>JBBJOD010000093.1:0-11956 GCA_037721715.1 Chitinophagaceae bacterium
CTGTTGCCATCTTTCGAGATAGAACGGGCCCTTATTGATAGAGCGTCTTTACCCATTTCCCAGGCAAATCAGATAGCGGGCATAAGCGAAGGCAGCTACAGGGAAGCACTTTTGCTGATGCAACATGCAGAGGAAGATTGGCAGTCTTTATTAAGGGAGTGGCTGAATGCGGTGCTGAAAACTGGTCCTGTTGCGCAGGTTAAGTGGATTGAGGAGATAGGTAAGATGGGCCGGGAAAAACAGAAACAATTCCTACGCTACTTTAATCATCTCTTGCAGCAAAGTATCAGGTTGCGGATTCTTGGTGAAGGCAGCGCGGCAGGCTTTTCCGGTAACGAACTTGATTTCGCCCGCCGGTTAAACAACCTGGCAGATATAGCCCAGCAGAAGGCCATCATTGAAGAGTTAGACAAGTCCTGCTGGTATATCGAACGGAATGCTCATGGTAAGATGCTGTTTCATGCACTTACCATCAGATTGTATCATATCATCAGGGATAACGCCTTTATTGATTCCTGGTAGCAAGGCTTCAGATGTCCGGCCTGGTCATTTGCCATGCTGTTCTCATTTTTAACGTTATATTTGTATAGATCCCTTAACTGGGGGTCGGTAAGAAGTTGAGAACGAATATGTGAGGCAGGAAATCTAATTTTGATCTTAAGTATATATTCATATTTGCTGCCTGCTTTATTGCTGTGCATATAATCCATTGATAAGCGAGGAATTTTCCGGGCTTACAGGGAACTTAAAGGCGTATTAGCTCGTCTCAGAGTAACCGCATGGCCTTTTAATTGCCTCACACATTCCTTCCTGCTTTTACCTGATTAAATCATTTAATTCTTATATTTTATATGGGATGTAGTAGTTGTGGTACAGGGGCACCTAATGGGTGTAAGAGCAATGGAAGTTGCAGCACAGGTGGTTGCAACAGGTTGAATGTACACGATTGGTTGCTGAATCTTCCGTTTGCAGATCCGGAAAGTAATTGCAAAGTGATTGAGTTGTCATTCAACAATGGAAGCCGTAAAGATTTTTACCGGAACAATACCTTGCAATGGTTCGAAAAGGGGGAGCTTATTGCCATAGAAGGTGTTAGCGGGTTTGATATTGGCGAAGTTTCGCTTGTTGGTGAAATGGTGCGATTACAAATGAGAAAGAAAGGGGTGGATGAATTTAGTACGGAGATGAAAAGAGTGCTACGCAGGGCTACGGATAAGGACATTGAATCCATGATCCACAACAAAGCAAGAGAAAAGGAGGCGGTTATCCGTGCACGCGCAATTACACGCCAGTTGAGGCTTGACATGAAGATGTCGGAGGTGGAGATACAGGCCGATGGAAGGAAAGCCACTTTTTTTTATATCGCCGATGACAGGGTAGACTTCCGGGAATTGATTAAAATCCTGGCGGGCGAATTTAAGGTGAAAGTTGAAATGAGGCAGATAGGGGCCCGGCAGGAAGCGGGTAAAGTAGGAGGGATTGGCAGTTGTGGGAGAGAATTATGCTGCAGCACCTGGCTCACAGAGTTTAAAAGTGTAAATACCACGGCTGCCCGTTACCAAAACCTTTCCATCAACCAGACAAAATTAAGCGGCCAGTGTGGAAGATTAAAATGTTGTCTCAACTACGAGCTGGATACTTACCTGGATGCTTTACAGAACTTCCCGGAAAATGCAGATACCATCCAGGTGGCCAGGGGTACGGCAATTCTCATAAAAAAGGATATATTCAGGAACCTGATGTGGTATGTATTGCAGGAAAGTAGTAAGCACTATCCCCTGACCATTGAAAGGGTTAAGAAGATTAAGCTGCTTAACAGCCAGGGCGTAATTCCGGAAGAGTTGGAAGCTGTAGAAGTCACTACCGGAAAACCAAAAGAGGTAGAGCCTTCATTTGTTGATGTGGTGGGGCAAATCAGCCTTAAAACACTTGATAAATCTGACCGAAAGAGAAGGCACGGGAACGAAAGAAACTTAAATGACAGGAATTCAAATGACAGGGGCCCCAACGAGAGGAAACCGAATGGCAGGAATTCGAATGAGAGGAACCCCAACGAAAGGAAACCGAATGATAGGAATGGAAATGACAGGAACCCCAACGAAAGGAATCCGAACGACAGGAATACACAAGACAGGAACCCTAATGAAAGGAATCCGAACGACAGGAATACACAAGACAGGAACCCTAATGACAGGAACCTGAATGACAGGAATGTGAATAACAGACCAGAAAGGCCTTCAGACAATAAAAGGCCGCCGGCATCTCAGGGGCCACCGCCACCTACGGGCGATGGCAAAGACACAAGAGACCAGAAACCGCCATCCAGGGGTAAGCGGAAATAAATCAGGCGAAATAGTTGACTACATTAAAAAGCATTGAAATTTAACTAAGTCAAATAGAATTCATTATATAATTTTACACTTTAAATCTTATAAATATGGAGCTTTTTAAATCAGGTAATCCCACTTTAAACGAAAAAACATTTCAGTCTGGTACTTTGCTGACTGAATCGGAGGTAATGACTGAAAGGGGTACGCTCAATAAATTTTTTATGTTATGCGTACTTGTAATTGCAGCCGCTTCTTTTACCTGGAGCGCCGCTTTCCAGGGCAAAGACATCACGTCATGGATGTGGATTGGTGCTTTAGGTGGATTGGGCGTTGCAATTGTTACCGCTTTTAAACCCGTGTGGTCACCATTCCTGGCACCGATATATGCTTTGCTGGAAGGAGTATTCGTAGGTGGTATTTCTGCCATGTACAACAACCTTTTCGACAAAATCGCCCCGGGAATTATCATGCAGGCAGTTGCACTTACTTTTGGAACCGTAATAGCGATGTATTTCTTATACCGGTTTGGCGTTATCAAGGCTACAGAGCGATTCAGGTCAGTAATCATAACGGCTACATCTGGTATCGCTATATTTTACCTGCTTGCAATGGGCCTGCGTTTTTTTGATATTAACATCGCCTTTCTCCATGAAGGCAGTTTGATGGGAATCCTTTTTTCTCTGGTAGTAGTAACAATAGCCGCACTAAACCTCATACTTGATTTCGATATGATCGAAAAAGGGGTTCAGTCCGGTGCTCCGAAATTCATGGAATGGTATGGAGCTTTTAGTTTGGTTGTTACCATTGTATGGCTATATCTTGAAATACTTCGTTTGCTTTCTAAATTGAGTAGCAGGAATTAAAGTAATTATTACAACGAACGCACATTTTAACAGGCGGTCTCATAGAATTTGAGATCGCTTTTTTTATATTGAAACGTTGAAAGATTTGGTGGCAGTAGTTTGTTCCTGTTTACATAACATATATGGCGTCGCGCTGAAAAAATGGATGAAGCCTATAGGTTGGCTGCTTTCTCCGGGGCAGATGAGCGGCAATCATGTGAAATAAATCGGCCTGCTTTTTTTAAGCATGTCGAATTTCAGTGCTGTTTTTTGTACTTTATTTTTTTTGAAGGTAAGGTATGCTTTGCCAGTGGAGGATAAACCATTGATGCCACTTAGTCCCTGCATTGTCCATTTATAGTTTTGCCTGCTTCTTTCATACCATTTACCTTTTCTGATCTTGCCCGGCTTAAATATATATTGATCTCCACGTTTTATAAGATGGTAACTAAAGGGCTCGTGCGTTACAGAATGGGCCCAGTCTGCAAGCATAGCTAAATTGCCAGAGGTTGCAGGATCAATAACGTAATAAACAACATCATTCATCTCCTGCACCGGTACAATAGCAGCAACATGGTATTTCCAGTTGTTTGCCAGGTAGCCTGATCCGCCTTTCCTGATCAGCGATCCGCTTACAACCCATGCTTTGAAATGTACAATGTTCCATTCCCCGAGAAGTAGGGAAATGGCTTCAGCCCTATTTTCGCAGTTGTTATTAACGTCTGACCATTTAAACAGCGGGTTTTTTTTGAAGAAATCAAATAACTGCTCAGCCTCCGCATAGGAAAGAACTTTAATAGGAGTAACCTTGTCGGACAAGGCCTGCACGAGCAAGGAATGTTTTTTTGACTCTGGCATTTCGGTAAACTATCGGGACCGTTTTGCTGGCTTACTTTTCCATCATCTGAAGGCAAACAGGCGTTGGTACCTTAATCTCTTCACCTGTCTCTTTTAACAGGCCAGACCTAAGGTCTCTTTTAAAAATAACGATATTGTTGCTTTGCTGGTTAGCCACTAATAAGTATTTACCTGAGGGATCGATGATAAAATTCCTGGGAGTTTTGCCCATTGTCGGCTGAATGCCTGCTAATGTAAGTTTGCCCGTTTCAGTATTTATAGAAAATACGGTTACCGTATTTTCATCACCCCTGTTAGATGCGTATAAAAATTTGCCATCATTAGAGATATGTATATCGGCACTGCCAATAACCCCTTTGAAATCGGCGGGATGTGTTGCAATGCTTTGGATAGAGGTTAGTGTACCATTTTTATACTTGTAAGCTACTACAGACCCACTCATTTCTTCTATCAGGTAGGCATACCTGTTATTCGGATGAAAAGCAAAATGCCGGGGGCCACTGCCTGGTTTGCTCATTACAAAAGGCTGCTTTGCAGGTACCAGGGGCTTCTGCGACGATTGGTTAATTTTATAAATGAACACTTTGTCCATTCCGAGATCCGGAGTAAATAAGTAATCTTGTGACGGTGATATCACAGTTGAGTGTACATGCGGTTTTTCCTGTCTTTTTTTATCGAAACCAGTACCTGTATGTTGTATAGACTGGCTGTATGGTTGAATGCTTCCATCGGCATTTACAGGAAAAGCCGACAAACTTCCACCCGAATAATTGGCAATAAATACCCACTTATTGTTTTTGCTGACTGTTACATAGCATGGATTATCGCCACCACTGGGCTGTTTATTCAGGAAGGTTAATTTACCATTAACCTGGTCAAATGAAAAGGCACTTACACTTCCGGCATTTTCACGCGCTGTTTCTGTAACTGCAAAAAGTGTTTTTCTGTTAGGTGCTATAGCGAGGTAAGAAGGATTTACAATTCCCTCGGTAGTGCTCACCCATTCTGCTTTGCCGGTGGAAGCATCAAAGGTATAAGTGTATATGCCTTTACTCCCTGCATTGGTGTACGTTCCAATAAAAAGATAATAGGTCTGACTTATTGCAGTACAGGAAACCAGCAAAAAAAATGAAAGTAATTTCAGCCGCATATAATAGCTTTGATGCAATATAATGAGGATTATTTATAAACCACTCGAACGCCTTGCCATAGTATTTTTTTTGGTTAACAGATCTGTCATAAACCGGCTTACCGGTTGGCTATAGTTGTTTATTTATTACTGCGTAAATACCGTCAGCGTTCCTCCGATTTCACAACTACTTAAATCAACAAGTATGTCCATAAGCAAAAGTGGGTTTACATTTCTTGCTTTAACGCATTTAATAAAAGATTCCCTAAAGGAACTGGTTAAAAATGATCCCCTCCGAATGGCCGGTGCAACTGCTTTTTTTACCTCATTTGCGCTTCCACCTATTCTTATTATTTTAATCCAGGTTCTTGGATTGGCATACGACGAGAAAACAATTGCGGAGGAATTCTATGAATCTTTAAAACAAATTGTTGGCAAAGCCAGTGCAGTCCAGGTAGTGCAAACGCTTACTGCTGTGAGAAAAATGGCAAATAGCTGGTATATGACAATTGGGGGATTTGTCTTCCTGGTTTTTGTGTCTACCACCCTGTTTAAGGTCATCAAAGGTTCACTTAACCAATTATGGAGGATCAGAGTCATAAAAAAGAGAAGTATATTTATTCGTCTCAGCTTAAGGCTTAAGTCGTTTTTTGTTATAGTCACAGCAGGAGTGCTATTTCTTGCCGGACTTTTAGCGGATGCAGCCAGGGCCTTCCTGGGGAAATACGTTTATCAGTTATCCCCGGCACTAACATTCTACTTCAACAGCGGTTTGAGTTATTTTCTTTCTGTAATAATAGTAACGCTCTGGTTTGCAATAGTTTTCAGATATCTTCCTGACGGCAGGCCGGTATGGAAAGTAACCCTTGTGGGTGCGGCGATAACCAGCCTGCTTTTTAATACGGGCAAGCTCATTTTACACTGGCTACTGATTCGAGGCAATATGAAAGAAATCTACGGAGCTTCCGGTTCCGTTGTTCTTTTACTGTTATTTGTTTTTTATTCTTCACTGATCCTTTATTTTGGAGCAGCCTTTACCAAGGTCTGGGGAGCCTTTCGTAATAAGCCGATTCAGCCATTGCCACATGCCATACATTACAGGCTGGCAGAAATGGACGATGATGAGGTGGAAGTATAAGGTTTATGGATTGTGAGTTGGATGAATGGGCAATGGGGAATGAGTGATGAGATCGGTTGTCGAATATCGGGTGTCGGGCTGATATCGTTCAGCGTCGTTTGATATTGCTTCAAGTGTTAGTGACGTAAGGCGGGGAGTGATTGACCATTAAGGTAAACCCTTGTCATTCCTGGAACCGTCACGGATAGCTTTGAATTCTGAACCCGCTTTCCACTGAGGCAATTTATCGGTAAAGGATAAGCGCTTTCCAACCTGGAACATCAACTTGAGGTCATCTATTCCCCCAAGCGACCAGGTTTTTGGATCGTATTGATCTGAAGGCCGGTGATAATGTTTACTTGAATAATCTTCCTGCCACTTTTTACCATATTCTTTTCCTTTGCCCACCACATCAATACCCTTTCCGGCATAAAGTGATGGTACCCCAGCTTTTGCAAAATTAAAATGGTCCGAGCGATAATAAGAACCTGCTTCCGGATGTGTTTCGAAAGCCATATAGCGGCCTGTTTTTTCGGTTTCTTCTTTCAGGTAATCTTCCAGTTCTGACTGTCCCTGGCCAACTACAATTACATCTTTAGTCTTTTCAAATGGGTTAATGCCATCCATGTTGATATTGGCTACAGTTTTAGCAATGGGGTAAACGGGGTTCTGCGCATAATAGGCAGATCCCCACAATCCCTGTTCTTCAGCAGTAACTGCGAGGAAAACAATCGTACGCCTTGGCATTGTTTTAAGCGATTTAAAAGCCCGCGCCAGTTCAAGAAGTCCGGCTGTAGCACTTGCATTGTCAAAAGCGCCATTATAGATACTATCGCCTGTTTCATCTGCTTTTCCGATTCCCAGGTGGTCCCAGTGTGCCGAGTATATAATGTACTCACCGGGCAGGTCAGAACCGGTAATCTTACCAATTACGTTGTGCGATTTATCAAAGGTTGACTTAACAGTCATGGATGTAGAGAGTCTCAGATCGAGGGGCACCGCTTTAAAACCGCGTTGGTCTGCGCTGGCTAACAAAGTCGAATCTTGTCCTGCTGCAGCGAGCATCTTTTTTGCGGTGGGCCCTGAAATCCATCCTATCACGTCGCAATTCTTTTCATCTTTGCCCCGGTTGTCAAGGTGTAGCCTTGATCCGTTCCAGTTGTTTTGTACCACGCTGAAGGGGTAACTTGCCCCGCCGGTATTGTGAACGATCAGGCAGGCCCTGGCACCCTGGCGGGCTGCTTCTTCAAATTTATATGTCCAGCGCCCGTAATAGGTCATAGTTTTTCCTTTGAACAAAGTGGTGTCGTTGCTATTAAATCCCGGATCGTTGACCAGCACCATTACTATTTTACCTTTAACATCTATTCCCGCATAGTCGTTCCAGTCGAACTCCGGGGATACCACTCCATAACCGGCAAATACAACTTCCTCGTTGTTTAATTTAACTACAGAATCGGTTTTATCGGTCCATATCACATAATCATCAAATCCCTTTAATTGAAAATTGCCTTGTGCTGACTGTACCTCCATAGTCGGTGAAGCCTGGGTAGCAAGGTTCACCATAGGCACTTCCTGTAAAAAGCTTTGGCCATTTCCTGGTTCCAGGCCAGAGTAGGCAAATTGCCGCTGCAGGTAGTCAATGGTTTTAGTTTCACCGGCGGTAAACGGTTTGCGTCCTTCAAAGGAATCTGATGCCAGCATGGCAATATGTTTTTTCATACTGTCTGCACTAAAAGCCGCCAGTCCATCTTCTTCACCAGGGCCCACGTTGTTTTCATTACAGCCCACGGTAAGCGATATAGTAAATGCTGCAACAGCTCTGATAATACAGGTTCTCATAATAGTAGCAATTTAACCTGTTGAGAAGGTAAGCGTTTTTTATTAAACCAGCAGTGTCTGTTTGATCTAAAAAAGTAATTCTTAACTTGCCTGCAGAAAATGAAATCAGGGCTAAAAAATATTATATACAAAGACTGAAAATTTCTCACTATGTCGAAATGCAATTTCACGATTACTTTCCCTGGAACTACCGATGACGTGTTGGCTAAAACACGGACCGCCATTGAAGAGCAGGGTGGGGAATTTATGGGTGATGTCAATTCAGGCACCTTCAATGTACAGGTAATGGGACTTATCTCAGGGACTTACCAGATCTCCGGGCAGATGATGAATATCGAGATCGACTCGAAGCCTATGTTTATACCATGCAGCCAGATTGAAAGTTTTATGAAGAGCAAGTTTGGAGGAGGCTAGTACATGTTAAGTTTCAAACGACGCGTTGATTTTGCTTTGAGCTATGGATTTCTTTACGCTCCCTGTTTTAAAAGTAGCCCGGGTTTCACACAACACGGAATATTAGTGGAGCGTAAATCGGAAACTCGTTGGTAAGGGTAATAGCGATGCTTCGCATGAGATAAGTTTACATCGATGCTCTTAAAGAGACAATAATATTTGAACCTGCTGCTACAATTCCTGATGAATAGGGCCTGTAACGCTGGTTGGTCATATTTTCCCAGCCGGTTGAAAGAAACAGGTTACTTGTAAACTGGTAAGTTGCTTTCAGGTTCAGCGTATACCAGCCAGGTGAGTATGGTTTGCCGTTTGCATCCCTGGCATAGATATCGGTTTTGGCCTGTTCAGAAGGAGCCATGTTTTCGTTGCTGATCTTGCTGTTATAATAAGCGGCTGCTTCCACAAAAAGATGATGGCACTGATAACGCACATGCGTGCTGCCATAGAAAGGTGCTGCATGGCGCAGTGGTACTTGCTCGTTCTTTGTATCATCGGTCTCTGTACCTGTGATCCAGTTGGCATGACTCAATAATGACAGGGTAGCTGTAAAAAACAGTTGCGTACTTGCCTGTAAGCCCCAGACGGTAGCTTTGGCAACATTTTGTAATGCCTCTACGCGGCTTCTTACACCATCAAAGTTAATGGAGTCCTGACCGTTGAAGCTAAACGGGCGGCGAACAATGGCATTATTGAGTATGGTATGAAAGCCGCTTAATTCCAGCCTGAATTTTTCCGGGATATTTTTCAGAATGCCGATCTCAAAATTATTGGCGTATTCTGATTGTAAACCGGGATTAGGAACCGTGATATTTCCGGGGATGCTCTCAAAAAATTTACCAGTATCATCCACGTTAGGCATGCGGTAACCCGTTGAGAAGTTCACATTAAACTGCCACGTATCTGCAGGTCGGTAAACCAGCCCTGCATTTCCAGTAAATGCACCCTCCTTCAATGCTACTTTCTGGTAAGGAAATTTGATAAAGGTTGTATCGAAATCTGCATCAAGGATGTTGTAACTATAACGTAACCCGCTTGTCAGTGTCAGTTTCGGATGCAGGTTCACCTTATAACTCGCATAGACACCCGAAGTCTGCCAAATGCTTCCGTCAGGGTAGCGGCTTATATAAGAAGATACGGTATTATTGCTTATATTGATTCTGCTACCTGCAGACCCTACTTTGTTGTATACATGTTCTAACCCATAGAATACCTGTCCTTTACCAGCAACTTTTGTGGCATCCCAGTTAGCACTGAAGGCATTCACCTTTTCTGCCTGTCGGCTGCGGTTATTGTTTGATCTCGTGCGGTCGATGCGGCTTTCAACGTAATGCTGATAAGCTCCGGTAAGTCTGGCTTCATCGTACAGTGAATTCTTTTTTAAATGCAATACCTGCAGGTTATGCATGCGCCAAAGCATGGGCCCATAGTTCCACTCGGCATAACGCAATGCATTGTTCCGGTACTGGATAAGCCTGTCATAGCGGGGCGCAGTACCAGTTCCGGCGTAGGTAAAACTGTATTGCATATCCCAATACTCTGAAGGTTTAAAACGGATCTTTTGTAAAAAATTTACCTGGTTATAACCGCTAAAACGTTGTAAGCGGGGATCGGTGTTTTTTATAATAACATCCGTATTGTTTTGTCGCTCTACGTATTCAGGCCGCAGGTAAATATCCTGACCACCGTTCTTCCCCATCTTCAGGTCGTCGAAATTGCTGTAAGTAAATGAGGAGAGGGTAGACCATTTTTTCCAACCGAGGTTTACATCTGCGTGAACGGTATTTTCTTTGTTGGCCGTTGAGTACCTGGTAAGCACACTTCCTTTGGCAAGCAATTTCTTGTTTGGAGAAAAGCGTGCTTCCAGCGTATGAAAATCCATTACGCCGCCAATGGCATCACTGCCATAAATCAAGGACCCGGGTCCAAAAATTACTTCGGCGGTCTCAGTACTTAATGCGTCTATGCTTATGATATTCTGCAAATTGCCACTTCGATAAATGGCGTTGTTCATGCGCACCCCATCTACAACCAGTAATACCCTATTGGTGGCAAAGCCACGAATCATAGGGCTGCCGCCACCCAGCTGGCTTTTTTGGATAAACACGGCGCCTGTTTGACCAAGCAGGTCAGCTGCAGTTTGTGGATTATTACGGAGAATTTGGGCTTTGCTTACTTTAATAATTTTATTGGGAACCTCATTCAATTTTTGTTCCCATTTATTAAGAGAAATAATTACTTCTTCTAACACTTTCTCACTTTTGAAAGAATCAATCTGTGCATGCATGGTTGCCGCCATGCCGGAAAGGCATAGTAGTACCAGCAATATTTTTTTGATCATGTTATAACTTTAGGTAAAACAATTGACAGACTACCAAAAAATTTGTAAGCTACCAGGGTGGAGGGGTAGGCACATTGTTAAAGAGACAGGTGGTGGTAGATATATTGGTTAGTTGAAATCTAAGTAAATTTACCCTGTGCACATCCAATTTGTCGGCTGGCAAGCTATTGGCAGAGTTAAACCACTTTAAAAGTTGAGATAAAAGATGATGTGCTTTGTTGCATTTTTCAGTGTTGCGATTGCGTTTCTTCAAAAGTTCTGTTTCTTCAATATCGAATGAGCCTTTAAAAGTATAAACACCTTTAACAAGGGTGGAACTGCATATGTCGAACATCCTATCATTCACCCGTATTTCCTGATCGTCCATCCAAATCACTTCATTTTTTGGGATCCTTATGATTTTTAATGCTCATGTTCCATTTGTATTTCCATTTTATACCGGATAAAATGCTGCTTTACATGGAAAGACAAAACAAAAAAGATGGGAGTAAACCAAAGCAATGCTAAGGACAGGCCCATTATCTTTTTAGTTTCATCTTTCATTTTGAAGTGCTATAAGCAGGGAATGCAATCCATGATACCTGCAAATTTTCGAAGGTGGTTGCAGGGAATACATGCCTCCATTTCTGAACCTTATCATATAATTACAGCTTTTCCTGATAGTGTAAACGATTTTCCCAATCCGGTGTCATATTTCATGCACTATGGTTTTGTTTCGCATAAATAGCAATTGTGAAAATATATACTTATTAATAATTGTACTGCTTTCATCAAGGGTGGCAGCTTATGCCCAAAATGGAGTCATAAAGGGAACAAGGGTAAGTATAGACGGCAAGCCCGCTGGATACGTAAATATAATACTTAAAGAGGTCAAGAAAGGGTACAACGGCCAATGAAGATGAAATTGTTATCATTAAAAACTTAGAGGCTGGCGAGCACACCTGCTTATTTCGCACACCGGGCTGGAGGGACAGGAGAAGCAGGTACAACTCGAAGGCAATCAACAGCTCGATTTAAGGATTACCTTATTCAAGGCTGATTCTGAGG
>JBBJOD010000094.1:0-11947 GCA_037721715.1 Chitinophagaceae bacterium
GGTAGACTTAAAGGCGGCGGCTACTTTCTCACGAACCGGTAAACTGTCTTCAATTCCTTTCAGGAGACTCTCCTGTGCTATCAGTGGCATAAAGATAGTCAACAACATTCTGGAAAACAGTATTTTCCTCATCATCATGTGGTTTATAATTTTTTGCTCCAACCTATGAGCCAAGCGGTTGATAATTAGGAACTGAAACTATTATTTTTACCGTTTTGCCTATATTGTCTTTCACCAGTGCGGGAATTTTGATGTCGAAATCGGAGAGCGCCAGGGTGAAGTCGGAAACAGCACTTACATTGCCGCTTTTAACGGTTATTACGACACGGGCAGCTTGCTGCCTGGCAATTCCATGCAACGTCAGTGTGCCGCTGATATCCGCATTATAAATGCCATCCTCCTTTAGTTTGAGGTCTCCGGCATTTTTGATCGTTCCTGTAAAAATAGCTTTTGGATATTTATCACTTTCCAGGTAGTTCTCGTTGAAGTGCTCCTGCATTTTTGCTTTGTCGAATTCAAAGCCTTTCATGAGCACGGAAAACTCAACCTGCCCTGAGGCAAGGTCTATTACACTGACGCCTTTTGTATTGTGGGCTTCAATATCTTCTATCGGCGCTTTTGAATAGAATAATATTTTTGCAGCCTTGCTAAAATAGCGCGACTGCGCAGCCGCAATTTGAACCGTGCCGGCAAAAATTATTATGAGATAAACGCGCTTTATCCCGGATGATTTCATTCTGAATATTTTCATTTTTCTTCAACGAGAACACACCTGTTCAATTCAACATCCATTAAAAACCCCGTGCAAATGCCACGGATCGTCACTTTGCTGCCAGTTTTCAATGCCTTAGGAATACCTGAAGGTTCTGTATTCAGGAGGCAACTAACTCTGTGCAGGTTATCGGGCTTTCCCAAAATAATATTTACCAGCGTATCCTGCTGATTGTCGATCTGGGAAATGATCCCTGTAACATCAATGGGCTTTCCCAGGTAAATAGCATTGGCCTTTTCTTCGTTATCAGTATACAAAGCCACCAAGCTTTCGGCGTCTGTGATAGCCATCGGATTTACAGCATGAAGATCAGTTGGCTTACGGTGATATTCTGTGTTTGAATAGATTGCAATTCCAATAACGCAAACTGCCACTAGAGATAACAGGTGCTTTCTTTTAAATTTCATAGAATAAGAATGACGGTTGATAAATCGTGAGCCACTGCGGCTGTACTAGTCCGTTATCCTTCCTCCTGCATTGATCCATGTGCTAATGGTATTCTTGTCTGCCTGGGGCAGTGTGCCGGTAGGAGGCATTGTACCTTCGTCTACCGCCCTCGCTTTGATCCTTGCTTTATTTGATACTACGTTACAATCTACTGTCCAGTTCTGACCGCCGGAGGCACTGCTGGCATTATGGCATCCGATGCATTTTTGATTCATCAGTGTTCTAACGGCCGAGAACAATGGACCCGGTGTTCCTGCACAATTATTTACGGGTGGAACTGGTTGAGTGATCTCGTCCTTTTTGCTACAGGATACGATGTTCAACATTACAAAGCTTAGTATCAACAATGCATAACCGAAGGTTTGTTTGTTCATGGTTGTCATTTAATACATAATCGGAAATCAGGGAGCGTTGGTTGCCTCGAGTGGATATATTTGTTCAAAATTGATCGAAAGTAGGGTGGACTGCGGGTGAGCATGCTTGGCGGTGCGGCGATAACATTCTGGCCTATCCGAATCATCGAAAACCATCAATCACAAAAGAGCTGCCCTTGAGCAGCCCTTAACACAAAAACCAAGAGATTAAACCAGCTTACATCATTTTTTTCTCTTCCAAAGAGGCTGGTAGCGGAGCGAGAGCTGAAGCCCTGCATCATACAGCCTGACCTTCCCTTCGCCCACACCAGAGAATGGCAATCTCACATACGGCTCAGCCTGAAGAAAAAGGGTATGGAATAGCCGCTGCTCGATGCCAATTGAAAGTGCCGCAGACGAGAAGAAACTTTTATTACTGGTGTAAGTAGAATCCTTTTGCAAATAACCCATGCTACCAGTAAGGTGATATTTGTAATACTCCCGTTTCATGATATAGGAAGAAAACCCGGCGGATGTAAATGCCCTGAACTTTTTATGAGCAACCACATCATACCTTACCGTCAATGGTAGTTCATAAATAATGCAATTTGCATCAACCTTTAACACTTTGTATCTGCCGATATAAGAATTTGGAGCTGCTTTGTACTCGCCAGGTCCAGCAGAATAAATTCTCCTGCCGACATAAAGCCCTGACTGAAAGCTGAATCGGTTACTGATCCGATAACCAATGCCTACCCCAAATACTGCTTTTCTGTTGTCAAGATTCAGTTTACCCACCTTGCTTGCGTCTGAGGCTATAGAAGCAAGAAAGTATAAGCCAGGTGCATAACGCCGACGATCGATGGTTAACCTGATCTTCGAAACTGTAACGGCGATACTGCGGTTCGCAGAGGTAGTGTCTGGTATTTTCCTGCTTTCAGTCCTGATGTCCTGTAACTTTTCACCAATTGAATCAGCAACAGTGTGTAAGTTCTCCGTACTACCCTTGTCAGCAGCAGACTGGCCCGATGTTGGGTTTGGCAACGACAAATTTCTTGTTGTTTTTATCGCTGCTGCCATAGCCTTTTCCAGCTTTTCCTGTATAATACTTTTAGGCAGCCTTGTGTTATTAAGCGTAGTGCTGATGCCGCCGATATTCTTTCCTGGGACTCGGTTCTTTCCGGCGATCATTGGACCATCGATTTCGGGGTTAGTTTTAACCAGCACTGAAGCGTTCGTTGATTGGGGTTTATAAACACTTGTCAGATTCCTGGGCTGCACTGACGGAACGGGCAATTTGCCGGGTGCTGTTACTAACGGATCAATGGCGACGGAGGGATCACCAGCGCCGGCAGCGATTTTTTTCGTTCTTTTTGCAACAAGTCCGGGCAGGATTCCGCCATCCTTTACCATTAGTTTCGCTGAATCGATTTCACTTTCCTGAATCGAGCTCAATCCAGCAGTTGTCGCCTGTTTATAGTCCGATATTTTTTTATCTGATTTTCTGAAATGATTGACGTAAACAAAAAGACCGGTTACAAGGGCCAATAAACCAAATATTCCAGACCACCACCAGATAAAGCCACGGCGGCGTTTTTTATACAATTCTTTATCAAGCAACACTTCCATTTTCTGCCATGCTCCTTCATTGAAGGGCGTGCTAATATTTTCGGCGGCTTGCCTGATACGATTTTCGATATGATCAAATTGCTGTTTGTCCATATCTTGATTTATGTCTTTCAACAATCATTTTTTGAATATTTATTTTGGCCTTGGCAAGGTTTGACTTTGATGTGCCGATGGATATTTTTAAGTGCCTGGCAATTTCTTCATGTTTGAATCCATCAATTACATAAAGGTTGAATACAGCCCTGTACATCGGTGACAATTGCTGAACCACTTTAAATAATTCCTCGTACGATAATTTATTAACAGCATCTTCCGAATGATCCGCCAGATGAAATACATGATCATCAATGGAAACATTAATGCGATGCTTATGATTTCTTCTGAAATGATCTATCGCAGTGTTAATCATTATTCTTCTCATCCAGCCTCTTAGCGATGCCTCTATATCATCATAACGGGGGGAGAAGGAAGACAGGTCTTTGAATATCTTCAGGAAACCATCATTGGTGATTTCCATAGCATCATCATCACTATGTGCATAACGCATGCAGACAGACATTGCATAGCTATAAAAGTAAGTATAGAATTTCTTCTGACTTTCTCTCTGCAGTTGTATGCATCCAAGAATAATATGTTCAATTTCCTGGTTTATATGCGAGTCTGAACTTTGTGTATTATCCATATTCGGGATTACTTACAAAATGGTTGCCTCCATACCATTTGAGAAATGTGCAAAATAAGAAAGTAAAAAAAAGTTTTATGCATAACGATCCAAAGTGATTTACAGAATATGCCGGGAGATTTTTGGTTGCTACTATCATTACTGTGAGCTTCCAACAAAAAACCCTGTCGCTATTGACAGGGTTTTTAACAATCTTAACAAGTATGAAGTATCCTATTCATTATGCGTTTACTTTTCCTTTTATTTTGGCTATAACTTCTTCAGCAATACCTGTTGGTGCAGGAGAATAATGACTAAATTCCATTGTAGATGTCGCCCTTCCGGAAGATAGTGACCTTAATTGGGTCACATAACCGAACATTTCACTAAGCGGCACTTTAGCCTTAATAACCTGTGCCCCTGCTTTGCTATCCATTCCTTCGAGCATTCCACGGCGGCGGTTGAGGTCACCGGTAACGTCACCCATATACTGATCCGGGGTGATTACTTCAATCTTCATAATTGGTTCCAGCAATACAGGTTTTGCTTTTCTCGCAGCTTCACGAAAACCCTGTTTTGCACAGAGTTCAAACGACATTGAGTCGGAATCGACCGCGTGAAAGCCACCGTCGAATACACGAACTTTCATATTGTCTACTGGATAACTTGCCAGAACGCCGGTTGTCATCGAAGCTTCGAATCCTTTTTGAATAGCGGGCACAAATTCGCGGGGAATGGAACCTCCAAACAGATCGTTTACAAACTGGTAGGTTCCTTTTCCCTCTTTCAAAAACTCTTCGTCTGCAGGTCCCAGTTCAAATACGATGTCGGCAAACTTACCACGACCACCTGTCTGTTTCTTCAAAGTTTCACGGTGTTCTACTGTTTTTTGAAATGCTTCTTTATAGGCAACCATGGGCGCACCCTGGTTGATTTCCACTTTAAATTCACGCTTCATGCGGTCAACGATGATTTCCAAATGCAATTCGCCCATTCCACTCAGGATGGTTTGACCTGTTTCCTCATCGGTTTTTACTTTAAGTGTCGGATCTTCTTCTACCAACTTCGCAATGGCCATACCCATTTTATCAACGTCGGCCTGGGTCTTAGGCTCTACCGCTATCGAAATTACCGGTTCTGGAAACGTCATTTGTTCCAAAACAATTGGATGATCCTCGTTGCATAAAGTATCACCAGTTTTGATATCCTTAAAACCAACAGCTGCACCTATATCTCCTGCTTCGATAGAATCAACGGGGTTCTGCTTGTTGGCATGCATTTGCATAATACGCGAGATACGTTCATTTTTGCCAGTCCGTGTATTCAGCACATAAGAGCCTGAATCAAGGTGGCCACTATAGGCTCGGAAAAACGCCAGGCGGCCAACAAAAGGGTCTGTCATTATCTTGAATGCCAAAGCAGCAAATGGTTCTTTTGCATCTGGCTTACGAGTGATTTCCTCACCTGTATCTGGGTTTACGCCTTTAACGGCTTCAATATCCAGCGGGCCGGGTAGATACCTGATGATTGCATCAAGTGCTGTTTGCACTCCTTTGTTCTTAAAAGAAGAACCGCAAATCATTGGCACGATAGATATGTCGATAGTGGCTTTCCTTATCGCATGGTGTATTTCATCTTCCGTAATTGTATCAGGATCATCGAAGAATTTTTCAAGAAGGTTTTCGTCATAATCAGCGACGGCCTCTATCAGGTGCTGCCGCCATTCTTTAACTTCATCCACCATATCGTCCGGAATAGGCACTTCTTTGAAAGTCATACCGCGAGTATCCTCATCCCATATGATACCTTTCATTGTGATAAGATCCACTACTCCTTTAAAATGATCTTCAGCTCCAATGGGAAGTTGAAGGGGCACGGCTTTGGCACCGAGCATTTCTCTTACCTGTTTTACAACATTAAGGAAGTCAGCCCCTGAACGATCCATCTTGTTGACAAATCCAATACGTGGCACTTTATAACGGTTCGCCTGGCGCCATACGGTCTCACTTTGTGGTTCAACGCCGCTTACTGCATCGAATAAAGCCAACAAACCATCTAACACGCGAAGTGAACGTTCTACTTCAACAGTGAAGTCAACGTGGCCAGGTGTATCAATAATATTAAACTTATATAGTTTACTGTCTGGATTTTTCTGACCCTGCGTAGTTGGGAAATTCCAAAAACAGGTTGTTGCAGCAGACGTGATGGTTATACCTCTTTCCTGCTCCTGGGCCATCCAGTCCATAGTAGCGGCACCGTCGTGCACTTCTCCGATCTTATGGTTTACTCCTGTATAATACAGAATTCTTTCTGTGGTTGTGGTTTTACCGGCATCAATATGTGCCGCAATTCCAAAGTTCCTTTGGTATCTTAAGTCTGCCATGACTTGTTATTTGAAATTTAAATGACGAATATGATATTATTACTGTTGCTTCTCTATGTTATAATTCCCTATACTAGTTTTCTCTCAAGTATATTACAGACAGTCAAACACCTGTCTATACCCTGCTATTGCCTGACCTTGATTTTAAATCGGTGTGCGAAGGTACTGAATTCTGGTCAAAAAAAGCGGTTCTTCCACCTGCTGTCACTCAAATTAAGTATAACCAGTCATTCAACATTGACTAACATTTATTAGTGTGGCAGATCATACTTATAGTAACATGAATTTATTAGATCAAAATATATTTGTAAATAAGTTTTGCTGGCGTAAATTTAGTTAGTATTTCTAACCATTAAAATTCTTAAACAATATGGCCAGTAAAAAACAGCCGGCAAAAAAGGCACCTCCAAAAAAGAAGGATGCCAAAAAAGCTGCTCCTAAGAGGGCCGCTCCTAAAAAAGCAGCACCTAAAAAGGGGCCTGCTAAAAAAGCCGCTCCCAAAAAGGCTGCTCCCAAGAAGGCAGCGCCTCCGAAGAAGGCGGCTCCTAAAAAAGCAGCACCTCCGAAAAAGGCTGCTGCAAAAAAATCAGCCCCCTCTAAAAAATCAGCACCACCAAAAAAAGCAGCACCACCTAAGAAAGCAGCACCACCAAAGAAAGCAGCGCCCCCTAAAAAAGCAGCGCCTATTAAAAAAGCTGCTCCCAAGAAGGCTGCACCTGTTAACAAATCCCTACGTAATAAAGCTGCCCAGAAACCTGAGCCCAAACCTGCTCCCAGGAGGCCACGTGCAAAAAAGGCAGCACCTGCACCGGTTAGTGAGCCCACATCTACAGAAGATAATGCGCCCGTCTCTGAACCAGACAGTTTGTCGAATGACACTGAAACAAATACCGGCTCTGATCAGGAATTGGCATCGTAAGAGGTCACTTTATTCAATAAAAACGTAAAAGAGGTTGTCTCTACAGTAATTGAGGCAGCCTCTTTTTATTTCTTGGCACATAACTTAGAAAAGAAAGTGGCCTAAAAGCCACTTTTACGCAATCATTCTTTAGATCATTACAAAAGTCATCATCTTCGGAAAGACCTATATACAAATCCTTCAAATACGAGAAAGGCTGCCTCAAACTTTTGAGACAGCCTCTTTTATTTTTAAATAGATCTTTTGATCAGGCCCAGGCTTTATCTCCCTTTTTGTAGGGAACACAAGCCTCGTATTTACCGGGAACATCTACATACCTCAAACCCTGTGTAGCTCCTATTTCAGAGGTAAAATAACCAAGCAGGGTGAGCTCTTTCATCATCCTAAAATAATGGGATGGCTCGTCAGCCTTTTTGTTCGTCATGTATTCCTTCTGTTCTTTATCAAGCTCCGTAAGGAGTTCATGACGCTGTTTGGCATCTGCTTCCATAAATGATTTGCTGTATTTTTTGTCAAAAGCCTTTTGTACTTTTTCTATCCCTTCCATGAAAATCTTTTTATTTTTATCTTCATAGCAGTCATTGACCATTATTGTCATAAACGTTCCAACTTTAGCTGCCTTGGCACCAGGTGAAGTTGTAGTTGGAATGATGGTTTCAGCGATTTCATCCAGGAGTGCAATTTTCTCGCTGTCAAATTCCATGGCGGCTTCCTTGTTATCGGCATTCTTACATCCCGATAAAAAACTACCTGAACCTATAATGGTTCCACCTAATACTATGGCAACTGCTGATATAGCTTCTCTTCTGTTCATATGTGCTTATTTAAACCGCTCCGCAGGCGGGTCTGAGGGTTGTGGTTTTTACATCAATTTCGTGATATCACCAGGTGGATTACCTGCATGCTAGATGTTCTGTTTCTTTAATTCATTAACTGCATAATCAGCCGCACGAGCGGTTAAGGCCATATAGGTAAGAGATGGATTAACGCATGCAGCGGAAGTCATGCAGGCCCCGTCCGTAACAAATACGTTCAACGCATCCCAAACCTGGTTGTGCTGATTAAGGACGGATGTTTTTGGGTCTCTACCCATACGTGCAGTGCCCATCTCATGAATGCCCATTCCAAGTGTATAACCATTATCCTTGGCGATGACGTTTTTAAGACCGGCAGCTTCCAGCATTTCTTTAGCGTCTTCCATCATGTCTATGCGCATCTTTTTTTCATTGTCTTTGATCTCAGCATCCACCGCAATTACAGGAAGGCCCCATTTATCTTTTACAGTTTTATCCAGGAACATTCTGTTTTCATGGTAAGGAAGCGTTTCTCCGAAACCCGTTAATCCCATATTCCAGGGACCTGGTTCAGTAAGCGCTTCTTTAAAATCGGCACCAATACTTAATTCAGCTACTTCACGATTCCATCCAGTGCGGCTGGCCGATCCCTGGTAACCAAATCCACGGATATAATCCCGCTTCTCGCCATAATAATTTCGGTAACGCGGAATATAGATTCCATTTGCCCGGCGACCAAAATAATATTTATCATCATAACCCTCAGCAGTTCCGGAAGCGCCGGCCCTGAAATGATGATCAATCAGGTTGTGACCTAATTCTCCGCTACTACTGCCTAGTCCATCGGGCCAAACATCGGTAGCTGAATTCATTAATACCCAGGCAGAATTCATAGCAGATGCACATACAAAAACTATTTTAGAGAAAAAGTCCTGGGTTTTGTTTGTTTCTGCATCAACTATTTGAACTCCTGTTGCTTTCTTCTTGTCCTTGTCGTACAAAATCTGGGTCACGATGGAAAATGGCCGGAGTGTTAGATTACCAGTGGCGACTGCAGCCGGGAGCGTTGAAGACTGTGTACTGAAATAAGACCCAAAAGGGCAGCCCAGTGAACACTTATTGCGATACTGGCAGCTGGTACGGTTTTGATGGGCTACTGTTATATTTGCTACACGTCCGATAGTCATCAGGCGTGAACCTTTATAATGATTTTTTATTCTTGCTGCTACGTCCTTCTCAACACAGTTCATTTCCATCGGAGGCATATATTCGCCGTCTGGTAATTGAGGAAGGCCTTCTTTTGACCCGCTGATACCGGCAAATTTTTCAGCACGGCTGTACCATGGGGCCATTTCTTTGTAGCGAATCGGCCAGTCGACGGCAATGCCATCTTTAAGGTTTGCTTCAAAATCGAAGTCGCTTAAGCGATAACTCTGGCGGCCCCACATCAATGAACGCCCTCCAACATGGTAACCGCGGTACCAGTCGAACGGCTTTACTTCAACATAAGGAGACTCCTGTTCATTCACCCAGAAATCTTCGTTTGTTTCGCTAAGTACGTAGTCCCTCTTCAGTACCGGATGCGCTTTTAACATTTCCTGCGTTCGGCCACTACCCCTGTGTGCGAATTCCCAGGGTTTTTTCATCGCGTTTACATATCCCTTAATGTGCTCAATATCACGCCCTCTTTCAAGCATAAGTACCTTTAGACCCTTTTCGGTTAATTCTTTAGCGGCCCATCCACCGCTGATTCCCGAACCAATCACAATGGCATCATAAGTATTCTCAGCCATAATCCAAGTAAAGTTTACAATTTAAAATTGGTACTGTCTGTTAGAAATCAATTGTTACACGTCGCAAATTTCTATGCCGTTTTTTAAGGAAGCCAGTTTGTCTTCTTTCGCTGGAATAAATTCCTGAGCAACATAACCTTTATAACCGGTTTTGAGAATCGCTTTCATGATAGCGGGGTAGTATAGCTCCTGTGTATCATCAATTTCGTTCCTGCCTGGAACACCACCTGTGTGGTAATGCCCGAAATACTGGTGGTTATTTTGAATGGTCCTTATCACATCGCCCTCATCTATCTGCATATGATAAATATCATAGAGCAACTTGAAATTCGCGGAACCAACCTGCTTGCATAGTTCGATGCCCCATGCACTTTTATCGCACATGTAGTCTTTGTGATTTATTTTACTGTTGAGCAATTCCATTTGTACCACCACCTTGTTTTTTTCCGCCACTGAAACAATCTGTTTTAACCCTTCAGCACAATTTTTCAAACCGGTTTCATCGTCCATGCCCATCCTGTTTCCACTGAAACAAATCAGGTTTTTATAACCGGCTTTTGATACCAATGCTATCATGTCTGTATAATTCTTTATCAATGTAGCATGGTTTTCCTTTTTGTTCCACCCGTTTGTAAGGCTGATTTCCGCGCCGTTGCACATGGAAGAAGTTATACCATATTTTTTCAGCATATCCCAGTCTTTTGGGCCAACCAGGTCGATTGCACTGAAATTGAGTTTCTTTACGGCCTGGCAAAATTCCTCTAACGGAATAGTATTATAGCACCAACGGCAAACGGAGTGATTAATATTACCTTTCAATGTGATTGATTTTCTGTCGGAAATAATTTGGGTTGAAAAGGAGGAAGCCGGAAGTATGCTTAAAGCTGTTGCCCCGGCAAGAATATTTTTAATGGCAAGCCTGCGTGATTTTTTATTTGGCATTGATCGTTTTTGAAAGACTGAAAGTTACAAATGTTTTACAACATCGATTACAAAAAAAACATTTTGTTAATCGTACATAAAAAAGATTTATACATCTAAATATTTTATTTTTAAATTATTTATCTACCCAATATCAAAATTAAATGGAAAGAAAACTACGTATGGGCATGGTCGGCGGGGGTAAAGATGCTTTCATCGGAGCCGTGCATAGAATAGCAGCCCTTATGGATGGAGAGATAGAATTGGTTTGCGGCGCCTTTAGCAGCGATCCCGTAAAGTCGAAATTGAGCGGTGAAATCTTGCATTTGCCCGCTCAGAGGATTTATGGATCTTTTGAAGAAATGATTCAACAAGAGAAAAGCTTGCCTGTTAACGAATCTATGGATTTTGTGAGTATTGTCACCCCGAATCATTTACACTTTGCGCCTGCCAAAATGGCCCTGGAGAATGGGTTTCATGTTGTTCTTGATAAACCTATGACCTTTAACCTGGAGGAAGCAAAGGAACTTGAATCGGTTGTGAAGGCTTCCGGCAAATTGTTTTGTCTTACGCATACCTATACGGGATACCCGATGATTAAAGAAGCCAGGCAACTTGTAGCAAGCGGTAAATTGGGAAGGATTCGAAAAGTGTATGTGGCTTACCCCCAGGGATGGTTAAGTGATTTTCAGGAAGGCGGCAATAATAAACAGGCTTCGTGGAGAACGGATCCCGGAAAAAGTGGGGCAGCCGGATGTATGGGAGATATCGGCACACATGCGTTTAACATGGCTGAATATGTAAGCGGGTTGCAAGTGACGAAGATCCGCGCTGCCTTAAACATTGTTGGAGAGGGCCGCCAGTTAGACGATGACGGGGGTGTTTTATTAAAATTTGATAACGGCGCAAGCGGTATCCTTTATGCCTCTCAGATTGCTGCAGGCGAAGAAAACAATATAAGGATTTCGGTGTATGGAGAAAAAGGCGGATTAACATGGAACCAGGAAGATGCCAACAGCCTAAGAATTAAATGGTTGAATAAACCTGCAGAAATCTTTAGAACAGGCACCCCTTATCTTAGCTCGTTCGCCAAACACAATACCCGTACACCAGCAGGGCATCCGGAAGGATACCTGGAAGCGTTTGCAAACTTGTACCGGAACTTTGTACTTAGTGTCAGGGCGAAGGAGAATGGAGAAGAGGCAATAGCCGAATGGCTCGACTTTCCCGGTGTAACGGATGGCATAAGGGGGATGGCATTTATCGAGAACGTAG
>JBBJOD010000095.1:0-11935 GCA_037721715.1 Chitinophagaceae bacterium
ACCGGGGAACCCTTTAAGTACATTTACCCGACTTCAATAAATAAATGTGCAGATAATAAAATTTTAATTAAACTTACTACATTTTTAAGTCACCGGTAACCTTACTCTTTTGCGTATACTCTAAATATGTTCATCTTTGAAAGGATTATTGCATCAACTGTTTAGTATTGTCTGGGGAACCTGCTTTCTATTGATTTCTTTCAACGCTTTTTCACAGGATAAGGATACCACTAAAACAACTCCCAAAAGGCAGCGGTTCCTGCACAATATTTTTCAACAGGCCAGGAAGGCGGTTACCGTATCTAAAAAGGACAGCGCAAACCGGGCGGTTTTGATCAACACCAGGAGTGAAATTCCTTTCCAGCTTCACCATGGAAAAATAATCAGGAACATCATCACCAGCGAATTTGGTTTTGAGAAAACATTTACTGATACTACCCGCCGTATTGCCTATTTCGGAACCCGTATTCTCAACTCCCTGCATACCGATACCAGGCCATGGGTGATCCGCAATAATTTATTTATAAAATCCAATACTGAACTGAATGCCTATTTACTGGGTGACAATGAACGATACCTGCGTTCCCTGGATTTTATACAGGACGCCCGTATCATCGTGCGTCCCATTCCAGGGATCGCCGATTCTATAGATATAGAAGTTATAACAAAAGATCTTTTTAGTATTACTGCCGGCCTGGATGTAAAAGGTATTCAGCGGGTGCGCGTTAAAGTTGGTGACAACAACCTGCTGGGCATGGGACAGCGATTACAGTTTACCTCTTTGGTAGATACCAGGCGGCAACCGGGTTTTGGTTATGAAGTGCTTTATACGAAAAAAAGCATTGGCCATACATTTACTGATGCATCAGTAGGATATACATTGATCAATACTGGCCGTAGCAACGGTTCAGAAGAAGAAAAAGCTCTCTTTGTCCGGCTAGACAGGCCACTTGTTTCGCCTTACTCACACCTGGCAGGAGGAGTTGAAGTGAGTTATAATCATTCGGAAAATTTTTACCGTAAACCTGACAGCCAGTTTTACAGTTACCGGTACAATCTGTACGACCTCTGGGGTGGTTATAATTTGGGCGTAACAAAATTGCTGAATAGCAAGACGATGATCCGCGACAGGAGTTTTATAGCCCTGCGGTATTTGCGCAATCATTTTGTAAAAAAGCCCTTCCAGATAACCGGCTTCGACGCCTTGTATAACAGCAGGCAGGCAGTGCTTGGGGAATTTACACTTTTTAGGCAGGATTTTTATAAAACGAACTACATATATGGATTTGGTACCACGGAAGATGTTCCTTACGGCTTTAATATTGCTTTTACCGGCGGATGGTACCAGCAACTCCATCTCGAGCGCCTTTATACCGGGGTAAATGCTAATTATTTTGTGGCTACAAAAAAAGGTGAATTCATGCAGTTCTTTTTTCGGTCAGGTAATTTTTTCAGCAAAAAGAAATCGGAGGACGCAAACATAATGCTTGGAACCAACTTGTACAGCCGGTTGTTCGTATACAGGAACCTTAAGTTTCGGGAGTATATAAGGTTCAGCTTCACTAAGCAGTTTAACCGGGTTACATTGGAGCCACTAAGAATCGATAACCCATATGGCCTGCAATCGTTTCGTTCAGATTCGGCGCTTGGTAAACAACGTATTAGTTTATACGCCGAAACTTTCGCTTTTATCAAGTATAAGTTGTTCGGTTTTCAACTGGCACCCTTTGTGTTTGCCGACCTGTCTATGCTTACTCCTGAGGAAAATAAATTCAGTAAATCCGATATCTATACCGGAATAGGTGGTGGCATTCGTACACGGAACGAAAATCTGGTCTTTGGTACCATTGAACTGCGAATGTTCTATTTTCCAAATACCGCTGAACGTAATACGCCGTTCAAAATATCTTTCCGATCCAATATCAGGTTTCGTTATACATCCCGTTATATCAGGCCCCCGGATATCATCCAGTTAAATGTGGGGGATAATTTTCCTTATTAGCACCACTCCCAATTTGATGATCGTCTTGATGGATTTTGCCTTACAAAAGTGCCGGTATGGTGGTTGCGATGATAAATATGTATTTTGACGTCAGTACTAAACTTCTGTTACCATGACCCTGGATATCGCTACAGGCAGATCGCGCAGCTTTGCCATTGATCTGTTGCGCAGCACAGTAATGATCATAATGGTGCTTGATCATGTTCGAGATTTTTTTCACTCACAGGCCTTGATCACAGATCCGCTCGATCTTCAAACTACCACACCTATATTATTCTTTACCCGCTGGATCACCCATTTCTGTGCCCCGGTATTTGTGTTCCTGTCTGGCTGTTCCGCCTATCTTTACGGATGTAAAAAGGGCCTGCCGGCATTAAGCAGCTTTTTAATAAAAAGAGGGTGCTGGTTAATCTGTGTAGAAATCGTATTGATCACTTTCGCACTCACCTTCAATCCTTTGTACAGCCTCCTTGTGCTGCAGGTAGTATGGGCGATCGGTATTGGCATGATCATGCTGGGGTTATTGATACGGCTGCCTCTTACAGCACTGTTTTGTATTGGTTTGCTGTTATGTTTCGGTCATAACCTGCTTGATTACCCGGCATTCTCTCCAAAAGATAAAACCAGTTTGTGGTGGCTGCTACTTCATAGTTCCGGCTCGGTGTACCCACTTTCAAACTCACATCTTATATTGGTGGCTTATGCATTTATACCCTGGACTGGTGTAATGATTACAGGTTACTGCTTCGGCCGTGTTTTTGAGATGGAAGTGCGCGACCGGATCAGAGCGTGCATTTACACAGGTACCGGCCTTATCGGTTTATTTTTGCTGGTAAGAAGCATTAATATGTATGGAGACCCGGCACCATGGTCGGTACAAAAAGATACTGTATTTACCCTACTGTCCTTTTTGAATGTTTCAAAATATCCGGCTTCCATGCAATACATCTGCCTGATGCTCGGACCGGCAATCCTCTTACTCGGGTTTATGGAAAAAGTTAAGAATAGGCTTACAACGATAGTCAGTGTTTATGGCAGGGTACCATTTTTTTATTTTATCATACATCTTTACCTGATACACCTGCTCTGCATGGCGGCTTTTTACCTGGAAGGATATACATCGAAGGAAATAATCAGCCCGCGCAGCCCGTTTTTTTTCCGTCCCCCATCGTTTGGATTTTCGCTACTGGCAGTGTATGCTATCTGGATAGTGATTGTAGTGGCCATGTATCCTATCTGCAGCTGGTACAACCGGTATAAAAGCACTCATACCCAATGGTGGTTAAGCTATTTATAACGTTACAGCTTCATACATCTGCTATGTAAAAATAGCAGCACAACCACCAGGTAGTACCTAGTCTAACTGGCTGAAACAATAACACCGCGGTATCTAATACGTTATCACTTCACTAACGCCTGCTTTAGTTTAACATTCATTTATTTAAGGGTACAGCTTTTAACCGGGTTTGGTAAGATGATGCTGCGCAGCGTATCGTCTTCATTGATCAGTAATTACAAGATATTATAGTAACGGCACGATTTTAAACACCCGTTAAGTTGAATTGTATCCTACTTTTATTTCGCCTCCAGCAGCACTATACAACAAGAAGAGAATATGAAAAATAAATACAGCATCTGTAATCGGAGGAATGATGGGCTTATTGAAATTGAGAATTATTCGCCAGTTTTCAGTTGTTAATCTTTGGCGGTTGATGTTGGTGCCAGGGTAAAAAAATAATGAAATCTGCACCAGCGCCGGGCACGCTTTGGGCAGTGATGAAGCCACAATGATTTTCAGCAATCTTTTTACAGATAGCAAGCCCGATTCCGGTACCCGGGTAGGTGAATTTGCTGTGTAATCTTTGAAAAATCGTAAAGATCTTATTGAGATATATTTCATCAAATCCTATCCCTTTATCTGAGACTGTTATTTTGCAATACGGGTCGCCAGCACCTGGCCTGTAATTGCCTGATTTATTAAATTTTGTTAGGAGAAAATCAAGGTACTCGACTGGCAGCGAACCATATTTTACCATTTCTCCCGTGATTATTATTTCAGGCGCTTCATTGGTCTTTATAAATTTTAATGAATTGCTAAGTACGTTTTGAAAAAGCTGTACCAGCTGAATAAAATTGCCTTCAATAATGGGAAGGTTCCGGGCATCAATAATTGCATGAGTATTTTTGATCGTCTCATCAAGGTGGGTAATTGCCCGATCAATCACCGAATCTAATTTTATCGAGTTACATAACAGGGTATCTCCAGTGAGCCTCGAAAAGTCTAATATGTTATCGATCAGCTCCTGCATCCTGGCAGACGATGTCATTATTTTTTTAACATGCTCATCCAGCTTAACTACAGTATTGGTTTTTACCATCTTTTCTAACATAGACGTATAGGTACTAATCTTCCTCAGGGGTTCCTGCAGGTCGTGGGAAGCAACAAAAGCGAATTGTTGCAACTCCGTATTCAATGTCTGCAATTCCATAGATTTTGCTAAAATCTCTTCTTCATACTTTTTCTGGTCGGTCACATCCTGGGTAGTGCCTCTCAACTTTAATAAGTTCTTATTTTCGTCAAACAGAAACTTGCCTTTAGAATGGGTGGATACAACAGAGCCATCCATTGAGATAATCCGGTATTTCATTTCAATAAATTCCTTCCTGTCAATTGACTGCCGTAAAGTACTTTCAACAAACTGCCTATCTTCAGGGTGTATTTGTTGCAAAAATGACTCGTAGGTTATTTCCTTTGAACTGTTGCGCAACCGGAAAATATTATAAAGTCCGTCAGACCAGAGTAACTGTTTCGTACCAAAATCCCACTCCCAATGACCTATCCTGGCTATTTCTTCCGCTTCATTTAAGTAAGCATTTTTCTTTAGTAATTCCTCTTCGGCGATTTTCCGTTGTTCCACCTCTACTTCAAGTTGTGCGGAAGTTTTCATCGAAAACGCATAGGGCAAAAGCTTGACAAGATTAAACACGGTTACCCAACTAACTATTCCGGTAATAAATAAAACAACGGCATTTTACCGGTAAGCAGGGAACCAGAAAGCAACGGCATCGAGAAAGTGCGTACAGCCGCAAGCAAGGATAAAGGATGCAAAAAGAAAATATATTTTGTGAAATTTTACTTCTTTTCTTTTGGAAATAAATTTTATAATAATTAAAGGGATGGCAAAATATGCTGACCATATCAACAGGTCGCTAATAATGTATAGCCAGCCATGAAAATGGGTCCAGTTTCCGCAATGCCAGCGTGGCGGCCATTCAGAAATGCTTAATAATCCTTTGAAGAAATCAATGATTTGGCTCATAACAGTGATTGCCTTTCTATAGCAGGTTACCATTAAGTTTGCAATTTATTGAGGGTTTGGAAACTATTCTGATAGATACAGGTGTTTTCAACTTAAAATAATAAGTATAATTATTTACGATGGTCATAACCCGAAACGCATTCACAATAGGGTGTGAGAACTTTTTATTGCCTAGACTGAAAATTAAATTATTTGACCTTTATCAACATCGTAACCCAATTATGTTATTAAATTTATATAATATAAAAGAGAATGGGTTAAAAGCAATTAATGATTTTGCTTTGAAATTTTGACATGACGAAATGATGCTTGTTGTCTGATAGTTGAATTATTAAATCTAGTTTATGAACGAGTTTTTGTGTTATCTTGACTTGATCTATCCACTGTCGAAGGAACTTCGCGAATACCTGGCAGAGAATCTGGAATACCTTTTGATTCCAAAGAAATCTTTCTTGCTAAAACAAGGCAAAGTCTGTAAACACATTCACTTTATTCAAAAAGGCCTGGCCAGGTGTTTTTATATAAAGGATGATAAGGAAGTATCATCATGGTTTATGAAAGAAGGTGATGTAATTATCTCTGTAGAAAGTTTTTTTAAACAGCAGCCTAGTTACGAAAGCATTCAGGCATTGGAAGAATGTGAGCTATTGTGTTTAACATACGATAAGCTCCAAACAATGTTTCATCAGTTTCCCGAATTCAATTTTATTGGAAGGGTGCTGACTGAAAAATATTACACATTGAGTGAACAGCGCTTGTATTCCTTAAGGATGCAAAGGGCCAATGAGCGATATGCATTTCTAATGCATCACTATCCTGAATTGATTCAGCGGGTGCCTTCTACTTATATAGCATCCTATCTTGGTATTACGCTTGAAACATTAAGCCGTATCAAACACTTCCAATAACTTTTAAAAAGCCATGCAAATCGCCTGCACGATACTTGTTGCACAGAAACTATCTTACTGTAGTTTGTCTTATTCATCACCAATAGCTTATATCTCCGACTTCATTTGATTGCTGACCCAAACTGCCTTTCTGTTGTGGCAAACTACTAATTGTATCGGCACCTTTTACTTTCAAAAAATTCACGGTATATTACTTCTGGAGGTTGTATGGGTAAAGACGCTGGATGCCGAAAGCACCAGTAGCTTCAGTCAGGCAATATCCACCAGTTATAACCAAAACATGAACGTTGCATTAAATACCCACTGATAAAAATCTTTCGAAATAAGGGAAGTATGATAATAAAACGGCTGAAAAACAGTTCATAGTCAGGTGATTTATCAAATAGGTAATAGTGAATGGTGCCTACGGGTATTGCCAATGCATTGCGTAATCTCAACTAAAAAATAAATATGCAAAATTCTTAAATATGGTATGATTTTATATGCATCTTGACGTAACCAAAACCTGCACATCAACTACCTCGAATAAAATAACGGAAAGCCTTGCAACCCAATTGATCCTTGCCCCTGTCTTGCCAGTAACAAAAAATAGATGTTCTAAGAATGAGTCAGCCAGGTTTTGAGGTTATCTTTTGAATGACCAAACCGGTAATTTATTTTCTGCGTATATCCTATTCAATCAAGCTTAAATTACTTTTAAGTGTTATCAAATGAGTTCAAAACTGCTACCCTTACATCAAAATAATACAACTCTCCCCAAGATTTCCGGCGCACAACCGGGGGTAGCTGATGATACTGCATTTCAGACGCAGTTTTTCTACGTCGGTAAAAACATCAAGAAAATTGATTTTCTTATAAGTTCATTTGATAGCGGTTATGCCACAGAGAATCCTGACAGCGCTATATCGATCTTAACCCGTCTTGCCGGTAAGTCCGAAATCCCTGCCATCATCATCATTGACTCCATATTTCGAGATCAGGAATTATGGAAGCTGCATCGATTCATGGCTAAACAAACACATTATTCACGGGTACCATTTGTTTTGGATGCTTCCGGTTTAACACCGGCAGAAATCAAGCGCTTCAGGAGTTTTCCATTTTTAGATGAACTGATTTTCATGGAAGGGCTGGATACGCAGAAATTCATGATCAAGGTAAATTTTCTCAATAAAATCAAAGATAGGTCGAGGCATTTACAGGAAAGCAAGCGTAGTACGCCCAGGTCTATCAATACACTAGAGCAGAAAAACCTTTCGAAAAGAATATTTGATGTAGTTGTCGCCTCTCTGGCACTCATTGTTTTAAGTCCGCTTTTTATTGTAATAGCCATAGCGATTCGTGTTGAAAGCCGTGGTCCCATCTTCTATATCGCCAAACGTGCCGGGCGGGGATACCGGATCTTCGATTTTTATAAATTCCGGACGATGGTCTTCGATGCAGACAAAAGAGTAGATGAGCTGTCTGAACTTAATTTGTACAAGTCTACCACCAATACGGCGCCGCTGTTCTTTAAATACTCTAATGACCCCAGGGTCACGCGCATGGGCACATTCTTACGCAACACAAGCCTTGACGAACTGCCACAGTTTATTAATGTGCTTATAGGCGATATGTCGCTTGTGGGCAACAGGCCACTCCCTTTATACGAAGCATCGAAACTTACTACCGACCAACTGGCTGCCAGGTTCATGGCACCGGTAGGGATTACTGGTCTCTGGCAGATAAAGAAAAGGGGGCAGGACGTTATGTCAATGGAAGAGCGGATAAACCTTGACATTGACTACGCCGATCACAACAATTTTCTTTACGATCTTTGGATCATGGCAAATACACCTTCCGCTTTAATGCAAAAAACGAATGTATAGTTCCAAGATAACTCCACCATTCCTGCTTCTTTCTAAACGCCTCCAGTTCTCCCATATTGAAAGGAGCTAACATAAAATTTCCAGCTAACGCTTTTTAGTTCAATCCCTATTGCTGTTTTTGAGAAAGGAAATCCCCAGTCAACAAGAATTATAACTTTTCATAGTATATAAACTATTATTAATCATTGTTTTATCTAATGGCATTAATTTTAGGTTCAACACCTTAAATTCAAACTTTTATGAAAAGAACGCTGATCGGAATCTGCTGTTTACTCCTACTTATTCAAGTGCAGGCTCAAAGAAAATCTGTGCTGCTCGAACCTCAGACCAGGAAGATAAACCAGGGAGACGCTCTGCCTGCCCAGTCAAACTTTTATATACAGGTGCCGGTAAGCAAAGAAACAGGTATTATAAAAATAAATGTTTTTAAAGGCGGTAAAACTTCAGACATTATACAGCGTACCTACTGGGCAAGGCCGGTAAATTTTACCGGTGATTTCGCTGAGTTACCCGTAGATGTTCAATTGAAAAATAACAGCAAATATGGTTTCGACGTTGTAATATATTCACTGTTAAGTGATTCGGAAAGAGTTGCATTACGGGGAATTTTACATCAAAACCTGTCTAATTATCTTAATGCCGCATTAGAGGCAAATAGCAAGACGATAGATTTCGAAAAGAATGCTGATAAGGTTATTAGCGACCTTAATACGCTCGTTAAAAGAGGACTAACCTGGTACCGCAACACGCAGCAACGCGATTTTGATGGATTTTCAGACATTGTGAAGCTAAAGTTGCAGCAGGTAGATAAAGCGCGATTATCAAACGCCAGGTACAATGTAGTTAAGAGCACTGCAGATTCGATGGCATCCCCGGATGAAATAAAGGCCTTATACGCAAATCAATTGCTAAACGACCTGAAACAAATCGTATTAAACGAGTTGGATAATTACCTCCATCTTGATTTCGTAAAACTATATGATTCTTTTGTTATCGCTAACCGCATAACCGAAAGATCGCAAACCGTGCTGCCTCTGTTTATCGGGTATGGAGGGGTTTATTTTGGCGGTAATGTAAATGCATTGGAATATGATTCACAACCCTATGCCGGGTTTTCCTTTCCGCTTGGAAGAGGAAATGAAACGCATTACGGAAGAACAAGTTTTATAATGGGAGTGTTTATTAGTAATCTGAAAGACGCGGACGGAAACAAAGTGACCGGGCCGATAGTCGATAGGCCTGTTTTTGCCGGACTTGGTTTCAGGATTTATGACTTCATTAACCTGAATGCCGGTATGGTGGCCACTTCAATGGAAAAGCAAAATCTATCAAATGTCAAAACAGAAAATGTACAATTAAAGCCATTTATCGGCTTGAATGCCCAATTTAATTTATGGTTAGGGTTAAATAAAAAATAGATCCTTCCTATACTAATATTAATAAAGTTACTATGAAGCATTTTCAAAATACCGGCAGGTCTGTTCTTCCGATCATTTGTATACTATTAACAGCCGGCATCCTCCAGGCACAAACAGCTGTAAAGAACAACTGGCAATTAGGCCTGGGGGTTGGTTATACCAACTATTACGGCGATTTGAGCAATTATCGTGTGAAAGGGCTTAAAAATATTAACAAATTTGCCGAGTTCAACAAGTACTATGTTCACCAACCCTCTTTTAGTGTTCTTCTTCAAAAAAAGCTTACTCCCACTCTCGGAGTGATGATACAGTCGAATCATCTTCAATTTGGAATGAGTGACCGTTACCGCCGAAATAATGGCACCTACGATACTGCAGCGACCAACTATTCCCGTTCGCTGAACTTCAGGACGACAGTAAGAGATGTAGGGCTGGCATTTAGTTTTAGCCCTAATAATGGTTGGATAGGTAAAGAAACCGCTTTTTTTTACCCGTCTTTTTACCTCGGCATTGGTGTTTCAAAATTTGATGTGAAAGGTGACTTATTTGATGAAAATAGTAACCAGTATAATTACCGCCTTCCCGGGAATATAATGGATGGTGACTATGAAACCAATCTTCGGGAGATGCGTACCGAAACTGAAAACAAGTTCCGGAATATAGAACCCTATGTTGAACTTGGTCTTGCACTGAATTTCAGAATTAATGAATTCCTGTCTATAGCCCTGCAATCTGACATCAAATACTCTGCAAGCGACTATCTTGACGATGTTAGTGCGAATTATAAAGCGACCTATCCTACATCTGTTGAACAATACGCTGCTAAACCAGGTTACAATGTGGTGAACCCGGTTACCTTGCAAAGGGGAGATAATAACGGGAGAAATGATTTCTATATTAATAACAGAATAGTATTAAACATCGGTTTACCCAGGAAGCAAATGCAGCGAAGCTTCACACCTCCTGTGATTTACTCCCTTGGATTGTCAAATTTTCAGCAAACCCGGATCGATTCGTCAAAATATAAATTAAAGGTAAACTCGGATTCTTTACTTCGTGTTGCAACTGATTCGTTGAAAAAGATATTGAGAGATTCAGTACATAATGACAGTATTGCATTAAGTAATAGATTAGTGCGCAGGCAAGACTCATCACTGCAAAAGCAACTGGCTATAATAAAAACCGAATTAGGGGAGATCAAATACCTGTTAACAGATAAACAAAGGATACCACGCCAGCAACAATTGCAGAACCAGGCCGATTCGGTAAAATTACTCAGAGATAAGATACTTCTTCAGCGGTTAAAAAGCAGGGAGGACAATCTTCGGTTGCGAATTTACAACCTGCAACTGGACAGCCTTATCAATGAGTCGCAAAAATTAAAATCCGACGCCCGGTTCTCCGCTGGCTCCGGGGATAGTTTATATGGAACCTCTTCTCCAGGCAATGTAGATATTGTTTTGGGATCGTCGATGAACAGGGAGGATGTGGACCGCAATAACAGTGTGCATTTATTAAGTGATTCAGCCGAATTGCTGAAAGGCAATGTGCTCCCAGTGAGCCGCCAGGTGCCCAATGAAGCAGATCAGAAAGTAATCGATTCCCTGGAGTTACGTTTTCGTCAGCTGGAACAAAGAGCTTACAGTGATTCAGTAAAGCTTGTGAGTAAAGCAGGAATTGAACAAAGGGCTGAGGACTCGATAGCCCGATACAAAGAGTTGGTGAGGTATCAACAAAGGCAGCAACAACTTAAGCTCGATTCTTTAAGTTTCCTGCAACGCCAGTTGCAACGCTCCAGCGATTCGGTCGCTTACTATCAAAATCAATTACCGGCAAATACAACGCAGCCAGATTCACTGCAAAAGAAAAGCAAGTGGTATCAGCGTTTGTTTAGCTCCGGAAAAAAAAGAAAAAAGCAGGTGAATGATATAAGTGAGGCCAACATAGATGAATATACTGAACGCCAGCAATATTATAACCGCCAGGTAAACAATACCCAGAGCAGGATAGATGCCATTCAAAGAGACACGACCGTGGCTGCAAGTAATGTAAACGATGCTAACCTCTATGATATGCAGGTTGCCCAGCTTAAAACAATGCTTCAAAGAAATACTGATTCAGTGGCATTGATCAAGCGTCAGCTGCAACGGTCAAATGATTCTGCAGCATATTATAAAAGGGTGATGTTTGCTGAATCTGAAAAATCGGAAAATGCATCGCAGGCCAGGGAAAAATGGTATAAAGACCTTTTTACTTCTGAGAAAAAAATGAAACAAAAAACAGAAGCGCTCCAGTCCGAACGTGATAATTACTCTTCACAACAGCAATTTTATGATGACGATGTAAACAGGCTAAGAACGCGGGTAGACGAACTTGAATCAAGAAACAGGGACTTAAACCAGGAATATGAATCATTGAACTA
>JBBJOD010000581.1:0-3170 GCA_037721715.1 Chitinophagaceae bacterium
ACTTCGGGTGGTGCCCATCCCTTCTCGAAAAATGCTCAAAAAGCTCTCGCAATTACTTTGGGTGGTGCCCATCCCCTCCTCGGAGGGGTAAGGGGTGGGTAAAATCAATCTCTTGCAATACACCCAAATTAATATTTGAACTTTTCGGAGTCATAAAATCCATGAAGAAGTACTTCCCAAACCGGGTAATGTAAATCGAATTTATAGGGAAACCTGCAGAACGTTTGTTGAAACCGTGCACCTGGCGAGTTCCGTTATCGCGTGGTAATACAATACAACCACGCCTGTATTGAATGTTGTTATGCGGTGAAGCCGTAGCTTATCTGGCTGGGCTACATTGTGAAACAAGGCTTTGCCTCTCCCCAACACCACCGGGTGAACCCACAACACATACTCATCAATTAACTGCAGCTGCATCAATGCAGATGCCAGGATGCCACTGCCAAATACTATCATGTCCTTACCGGGCTCTACTTTTAATTTACGAATTTCTTTCCCGATATCTCCTTTGATCAACTTCGAATTATACCAGTCGGGAGATGACAATGTTTTGGAGAAAACAATTTTCCTGCAGCTGTTGATCATCTCAGCAAAGGCAAGGTTTTCCCTGGGGAAAGAATGATCCAGTGCGCTTAGTTGCCAATAGTTCGCCATCGCCACATAAGTGACCCTTCCTAATAAGATCGTGTCAGCATTGCTCAACTGTTCACACAAGGAATCGGCCATGCCAGGAGTCCAGCTGGCGAAATGCCAGTCCAGACCACCCATTGGTCCCGACATAAAGCCGTCTAGTGTTACGTTAATAGATAAAATTAATTTTCTCATCTTCTACTGCTTAACGTTACAAAGCTATTACGGTCTTGCGCATAAGGCAGGATGCAGTTGCGACTAATTGAATGGCAAATCGCGACCTTTCATGAAATGCATTTGGGAGCACATAAAATTGGATTACTTTTATAATCATGTTGACAAACGTTTAGAAAAGGCAAACAAATATGAGAAGATCAGCCCATATTGAAAATAGTAACCCTTCGATGAAACACATTTCCATACTGGTTCCAAACGAGGCGGTGCTGCCAAGCATCGTTGACCCCCGCTACATGTTTACTGCGGTCAACCAGTTTTTAGAGGCCAAAGGCAGACCCGCCCTGTTCAATGTACAATTGATAGGGTTAACGAAAGAAGTACTGCTGAACCAGGGTTCATTTACTGTTCATACCGATGCACTTATTCATGACCTGGATAAAACAGATCTTGTGATTGTACCGGCATTAGGTGGTTCCATGCCAACCACGCTTGAACAGAACAAAGAATTTGTACCCTGGATAACAAAGCAGTATAAAAATGGCGCTGAAGTAGCCAGTTTATGCCTGGGCGCTTTTTTACTCGCATCCACCGGTTTGCTCAATGGAAAAGAATGCTCAACGCATTGGCTGTTCGCTGATGAATTCCGGAGCATGTTTCCCGAAGTAAAACTGATTGATGGTAAGATCATTTCCGACGAACAGGGGATTTATTCGAGTGGTGGAGCCAGTTCTTACTGGAACCTCCTCTTACACCTGGTAGAAAAATATACCGACCGGGAAATTGCTATCCAGGCATCCAAATTTTTTGCGCTCGAGATAGACCGTAAAAGCCAGTCGCCATTTATCATGTTCAACGGCCAGAAAAAGCACGAAGACGAACCCATCAAACAAGCGCAGGAATTCATCGAGCACAACATCGCCGATAAAATATCGGTAGAGCACCTAGCGCTAAAATTCGCAATTGGCAAACGCCATTTTGAAAGAAGGTTTAAAAAAGCCACCAACAATACACCCATTGAATACATTCAGCGTGTAAGAATAGAAGCAGCAAAAAAGCGATTCGAATCCAGCACAAAAAATGTCTCCGAAGTGATGTACGACGTAGGCTATTGCGATGTCAAGGCTTTCAGGACCGTTTTCAAAAAAATCACCGGTTTGCCTCCTATCGAATACCGGAACAGGTACAATAAGGAAGCGGCGCTTTCGTAATTTTATTGGATGCAATTCATGCATACAGTGCGTTGTGTTGAGTGCTGATATCCGTCCCTTGTTTTGGCTTTTAGAAAGTAATATTATTTGATGGTATTCCTGTTTACTTCGTAGTGTAGTGCAACAACGCCACAATTGAATTTGCGCGATTCCAACAGGTTCAGGTTGACTCTTGTTGAAACATTTTTGAAAAGCGGAATTCCCTCGCTTAATAAAACCGGGTTAACGTTTATCCAGTATTCGTCGATAAGGTCAAGCTGCATAAACACATGCGCAATACTGGCACTTCCTATCAGGAGAAGATTTCCGCCATCCTGTGCTTTCATGTTGGCAACCACTTCCGCCAGGTTATCGTTAACAATTTGAGTATTGCTCCATTCGGTCGTTTCCAGCGTGCGTGAAAAAACAATTTTTAATGCTTTGTTCACCCAATTGGCATGTTCAATATCATGCCGGGTTGCACCGGCACTTTCAGCGGCTGTTGGCCAGTAATTTTCCATCATCTGGTAGGTGACGCGGCCATATAAAGCAGTATCTGCCGTGTGTGTTAATTTGCCTACTTCATCTGCCAGTTCTTCGTCAAAAACTATCCAATCCATTTCGCCATGTAACCCAGCTACAAATCCATCCAGGGATGCGTGCATTAACAAAATTACTTTTCGCATAGTTGATCGTTTTTTCTTGCGTTTAAATTGATCTCACAAAACTATATATATTTATTATGTATAACAGGGGTATACCAGACTTTGTCAGGGGTTGATTGCGGCATGGCTTATGATGACGAGCATAAAATAAAAAACGACAGTATGAAAAGGATAACTGTCGTTTTTACCGGCCAGATGGCCCGCGCTTATTTGTTGCTTTCTAAGCCGGTTACATCGTCTCCATTACAGGCGTTATTCGTATCTTAATAAAACGGTTGCTTTGCAGTCTTTGTTTGACGTGGCACGAATCCAATGAGCGCTAAAACCATCAGGAAAATCATGCTCGATCGTTTTACCGGCAGGTACTGTAATGGCTTTATACGTATGCCATCCGTTCAGATCAACGTCTACTTCCAACGTAATAACCACCTCCTTATCTGAGGTTAACAGGATCTTTTTCTTATCATAACCGGTCATCAGGTAAGGCAATGAAGGGTTATTCGCTTTGATA
>JBBJOD010000582.1:0-3153 GCA_037721715.1 Chitinophagaceae bacterium
CCTTTGGTTTAGAAGAAATAATCTTTGCCCTTACAAACAATGTGTTTTTTGGTAGCTGGTAACTTGCACTGGTTCCTTGTACTTCTTTAAGCAATACACCTTTCACTGTGGCGAAAGCAGTATCGGCACCCCAGAACTGGATTTTATAAGTAACTTTTTTAGCAGCAGCTACCTGTATCTTCAAAAAGTTTTTTACAAAAGATATATCGCTGAGTACAACCCCGGTGGTACTATAGAAATCGCCTTTCTCCATGGCAGTTATCAGTGCGTCCGGTGTTAGTTCCCTCGCCTTAACCATGATCCAGCCACGGCCAGGATTGTTCATGCCCACCCGGTATTCATGATAATTGTGAGAATCGTCTGTTGCAAGACCATAGAGGAGTTGTTTGCCATCGCGCAGGTAACTGATCTGTAACCGGTCCCAGAGCTCTTCCATACCCATCGTTGCAGAATCGCCGTAATTATGCACATGAGCATGCCCGTTATACACTTCGAAGAAACGCTCGCCTTTCAGCGGCAACATGTCTTCTAGTTTAATCGCCCACCTGAAGTTGGGATGATTGATGTGGGCGAACATAAGCTGGCCGGTTTTTTTACGCTGGGCATAAACCTCATCCAGGTTACGCTGCATTACATCCGTAACACTTTTGCCTCCCTGCGGCTTCACCAGGTCTTTGACATTGATAGCACCTATATGAACAGGTTTGTCCTGGTACTGGTCAGAGATCTCTTCTGCCTGCATTATTAGAAATTTATCTTTTTCTTCGAAAAGAGGCCGGTATTGGTTTATTGTTTTCAATTGCACGCTGATCTGCCCGGAGCTATCTGTTTTATATTTCACCCAACTTTCTCCAAATTTTTTCAGGTACTCATTAAAGCGTTGCTGGCGAAAGGGGTGTTCAGGCAGCTGTTTCCATTTCTCTCCGGTAGCAAAAGTGTTGTGGTCAGACAATGAAATAAAATCGTATCCGCGCGTTTTATACCAGTTCATAATCATTTCCGGGAAGTCATCACCGTCACTCCAGTAAGAATGCGTATGGGTGTTCCCTTTATACCATTTGACGGAAGTTCGTTGAGCTACTGTTATCGTTACCGATAAAGAGAAAATTAGTGCGAAAGCAGTATGCATGGGTTGAAGTTTGATTAAAAATAACGGTGTTTACCGGAATAGCAATCACAGTCTATTCAGTGTTTATCGGGGACCAGGTAAATTCCCTGCTGAGGTTGTGGAGAACATCAGCCGCGGGAGTTACGGGTTTAATGATATTATACCAAATGATGCGTCAGAAGCGTTACCTTAAATTAAATTCGTAGTGCCTGATTTCAAAGTAATCTTTGTAGCGTTCAGTGCCATAAATAAATAAAATTTTGATTCATCGATACATGCTGATTATCATCAATCGCATGACGTCTCCGAATGGCATATATGAAGTTTTCTAAAGAAATCTACTGCTGTTATTTCTTTTACACCGCCGGGTTGTAATTCACCCAACTCAATATCTTCAATAGCAACACGTATGAGACGTAAACAACGATGATGTATAGCTGCAACCATTTTTCGCACCTGGTGATATTTTCCTTCATTGATTGTAATAAGCAGCCAGGTAGATACGAAGCGTTCTGCGTTTGCATGTTCTGCCAAAAGATAGTTGCGTGGAGGTTTAACAATTTCTACATGGGCAGGCATAGTAACAAAAGATTCACCTCTTTTGCCTTTTAAGGAAAGGCCCCTTTCTAACAATTGTATGCCATCAGTGCCTGGTATATTCTTTACCTGCACCAGGTAAACCCGTTTATGCGGGTTGACATCCTGGAACAATAAACGGGTAATTTTCTTATTCGTAGTCAGGAGTAAGAGGCCTTCTGATTCTTTGTCTAATCTTCCAACAGCATGTGTGCCTTCCGGAAAAGTAAAGTCAAGCGCGTTAAGTAAAACAACCTTATCAGGGCTCCTGAATTGAGATACCATTCCATAAGGTTTATTTATGATGAAATAGCGGTGAATTATTTCAGCATCTGCACCTGAACTTGTTCCTCCCATGGTAGAAAACTAATAAAGTGGTTGAAAATGACCCGGATTTCATCAGTGTTTTGCGCTACTTGTTGAACCGGTTTACTTCTTTTTTTGATAAACCCTTACATAGTCGATCTCGTATTTAATTGGGAAGACGGTATGTGCGGGGTCGCCACCGTTAGCACCGATGGCAAGGTTTAAAAGAAAGTAATGCGGTTGCAGGAACGGGTTAGTACCGTCAGGATTCAACACCTGGTTGAAAGTGGTGGTATTAAGGATTGCGTCATCCAGGTAGATGTTAATAGAGTCTGATGTCCAGTCCATTCTCCAGGTGTGGAATTTTTTCGACCATTCCCTGTCTTTTTCCATGAAGTCAGAAAGGGGCACCAGTGAATTATCCCACCTGGCCACATTTGGTTTCTCCGTTCCCCAGGCCACATTAGCCAGGATGGTCGGAACAGATTTCACCCGGTAAAACTCCATGATATCTACTTCGCCATTCGAAGGCCATCGGCCCTTGGCGCCTAATGTCCAGATCGCTGGCCAGGCACCCATGGCAGTATCTATGCGTGCCCTGATCTCAAATCGGCCAAACTGCCATTGATGCCGGCCCCTTGTTTGTAAACTTGCGGAGGTATATTCGGCGTATTCTCTTTTTAGTCGCCAGTCGTTACCTGAAGCATCAAACCTGTTATTCTTAATTCGCTCCCTTCTGCCCGTTATGACGAGTAAGCCACCGGCGCAATTTGCATTTTGCGGTTGGTACCATTGCAGTTCCTTGTTTCTTGCAAAACCATTTTCGTAAGCCCAATTAGCACTATCCGGATTCCCGGCATTATTAAATTCATCATGCCATACCAATGTAAAGCCAGGCCTCGTAACAGGCGGAATATAATCAGGTTTGAAAGCGTCTGGTTTTTGTGCCGGTAATTGTTCTGAAAGAAGTATACATACCAGGCATGGGAATATTTTTGAAAGCATATTTTTGAATCGTTTGAAGATATCTGTAAGTTATTTCCAAGGTCCTTCACATCCAAAAACCAAAACCCAAGGCCCCGCACGTTGCTACGGCAGTTTCGCCACCAGTTGTTCTGGAAGCAGGGTAAGGATACGATAAATCACTTTCCATTTAAATCCCG
>JBBJOD010000583.1:0-3151 GCA_037721715.1 Chitinophagaceae bacterium
AGCGTATGATGCGTTCTGCAGCCCCACTTTCCAGCATGCACTTGCCGATAATAGCGGCCATCGCAATCAGGATGCCTATTTTACCGGCGGTATTGCCAAATTCAAGCGCTAATCTTTCCCCGATCGTCATCTTTGCCGCCTTAAGTGCAGCTGCAGGTGACGCTCCTTTCGATAAGGCAAATTGTTCGAGCGCAATACCCGGTGTCATCAGGGCCACCACGAAGGCACCCAGCAACAACGCCAGGAAAGGATGCAGTTTTAACCCTATGATACCTCCCACGACAATACATACGCCTACCAATAAAATAAATATTGGGTTGGACATAAAAAGGGGCATGCTCATATTTTATTTGTTGAGGTGGCTCTGTTTGAATTTAATTTGCTAACCATATTCCTTGCTCCATCCGCTACGAAAGTGGCATCAGCACCACAGGCTATCACCCTGATTCCCATTCCATGGTATTTTAGGTAATCGTCGGGGTTAAAGAACAAAATGCCCGTGGCTTTGCCTGCGTTCTCCGCGGCGTTAACAGTGGCTTTCACCGCATCTGTAAACAAGGGATGATCAAACTGGCCGAATATACCCAACGACATGCTAAGGTCGGCAGGTCCGATAAAGAGCACATCAACCCCATCAAGTGATGCGATCTCGTCGAGGTGATCGAGCGCATCCGGTGTTTCTATCTGCACAATGCCAACAATGGTATCATTGGCCGTGCGGTAGTATTCGTCAAAATTTTTTCCAAAAGCAGTTGCCCTGATCATTTTAGCAACGCCCCTGCTACCATGTGGAGGGTACCTCAATCCATTTACCACCATTTTTGCCTCTGCTGCATTATTGATATGCGGGCACATCACGCCTTCTGCACCGAGGTCGAGCACCCGGTGTATCCTTTCCCTCTCGTGACTTTCTACCCGTATAATTGCGGCTGTATCTGTATGTGCAAGTGCCTGCAACTGGAACAGCACATCCTTCTCTTCTCCCGCCCCATGTTCCAGGTCTATCAGTACCCAGTCGAAGCCTGCCAACCCTACAATCTCCGCGGTTAATGAACTGCCAAGATTCAGCCAGCATCCGTTGACCGTTTCGCCCTGCCTTATTCTCTGCTTAAGATTTTTCATGTAGATATCTTTGATTTTATGCGCTTATGAAGGTTGTAATCAATTGACCACGAATGTAAGTAATGGATGCGGACAACAGGACATACAATGACCTAAGTTAACCTGGTGGCTTATTGATGACCTTCTATTTTACATCCCACCATACCCTGGTGTCCATTATGTCTGGGCCCTGCCTTTTAATGCTTTGCTGTACATTTTCGTTGTTAACATTCAGTTCTGCATCGGGGTAAGTCAACCTCCTGATGAAAGGTTCTGTCTTAAGATCTTTGCCGGGAAACAAGTTAGGTGTCAACACAGGAAAGCCACTGCGGCGGAAATTTGCGAAAGCTTCCGAACCATTTAAAAATGACGCTATCCAGTATTGGGTATTGATTTGTTCCAATGCCCTGGTCATGTCAAGGGGTTGCAAAGTAATATAGGCTTCAACAGTGGGATCGGAAATGGCAGTAGAAGCGCCATACCCGGCAAGTTGCCTCATGTGCATCCTGATTCCATTCGCATACAATGCTGACGCTACTCCGGTTGTCCATCCACGTACGACGGCTTCGGCCAGGTACAACTGCGTTTGTGCATAGGTGACAACAAAACCGGGCGACTGTGAAGTAGCCATCCTGGTCCTGTCCAGCTGGCTGAAATCCCATAAGCTGGCAAGTCCTCTTGCGGTAACCTGTCCGGCAATGGTGGTGTTGTCATAGCCCAGTGGCATGCCGATCTGAACTGCCGGCGTACGGTTGGCCCTGGCCTCCGTTTGATTGGTACCACTTACTGCCCCTACATAACGCACAGCAATAGATGCCAGCCGGGGGTCACTGGTTGTTTTAAGATGGTTGACAAAATCTTCTGCCAGGTAAAAGAATGCAGACTGCCCGCCATTTAATTGATTGCCGATATCATTGGCAAAATTAGGTGTGTGCCGTATCACTGCATTGTCGTCGTTCGATTGCATCAATCCACCTGTCACCGCTTTTGCCACGGAACTTGCAGCTATGGCAGGTTTAACCTTGGATAGCCTCATTGCAGCTCTTAACAAAAGCGAGTTACCCAGGCGTTTCCATTTTACAATGTCTCCGCCATACAAAACTTCTCTTGTCACTCTAGGTTTGGATGCATCCAGCGCCGCAGAAGCCGTTTCCAGCTCTTTCAGGATGTCTGTATAAATGGATTCCTGGCTGTCGTAAGCAGGCTTTGAAGTGCCTTCCAGGTAACCGAGGCCAGCCTGCAAATAAGGCACATCTCCATATGTATCAGTAAGCAGCATGAACGCGTAAGCTTTCCAGATCCTTGCGGTATTGTAAAGGTTCGTAGTGTTGGGGTCATCTTTGGTTTTCCTGATAACGTCTACCAGTTCCCTGATAACGTTCCTGTAATACCTTGTCCAGTTCCCGGCGGAAACACTACGGTTATCCTGGTTGAAATTTGCAGCCGATCCCTGTCCGCTAAAAGGTGTGATCATTTGCTTAACGATGGTAACCTCGTAACTGAGGTTGCCATAGGCCTGTGCACTGCTGACTATTGCGTTATTCAACTGAAAGGTGGCGTCTACATTGGTTAGCGCGATCGGGCTGATGTTCATTTCATCGAAGCCTTTATCGCAGGAACTGAACAAAGCCAGCGTAAGAAGAATTGTTAGATATCTATTGGTCTTTTTCATATTATCAAATGTGGTAAGTTTAAAGTAAATTCTCGAACATGCTTTTAAAATTTAATGTTCAGGTTGAACCCGATATTTCGTGTAATGGGCAGGCCCGTAGCCTCGAGGCCGACAAGATTATCTGAAGGAAATCCAAACTGTTCCGGGTGGATATTTGGTACCCATTTTTTTAAGACAGCTACGTTATTGGCAACAGCATTCAGTCGAAGTCCTTTTACAAACTTTAACCCAGTCACAAATTTAGTAAAATCGTAACCGATGGTTACCTGTCTCAATTGCCAAAGGCCGGCATTGTAAACAAATTCCTCCGCAATGTTTTGGCTGCGCACGGTCTCATAAAAAGCCTGCACTCCGGACTTTGTAGTATTCGGTTGCTTG
>JBBJOD010000584.1:0-3151 GCA_037721715.1 Chitinophagaceae bacterium
CGGCTGTTAATTCTTCGCCCTTTGTAGCGAAAAGCCGCTTCAGGCCAAACACAAGACCTGCCCCGTCGAATTCGCGGTTTCCGGCTGAAAGACGCTGGCTGTAGTTAGATACTTTACCCGCAGCAAAAAGGCTATCTGTTTGAATATTGATTGATTCATTCGGGCTGAATTCGCCATGCACCTTTATTGCAGACAGCGATAAGGTGGTTTTTTTTGTAATGAAGTAATCAAGCCCTAATTTGGCAAATAAAATACCGCCATTGCTTTTATTGAAATTGTTTTGGTTAATGGCAGTTTGAGGGATGTCGGTAAGGTTTACCCGGTTAGTGGAACCAGTTGTTTGACCTTTGTTCTGGTTACCCATAATTGATGCAGACAAATTTATTTTGAACTGTCTTACACTGATGTCTCCTCCACCATTCAAGGCACCGCGTTTATCAATACCTACCCTTACACTTCCATTGTAACCCGTTTTACGGTTCTTTTTTAAGACGATATTCAGGATACCTGCACCACCACCGGAGGCATCGTAACTGGCAGAAGGGTTGGTCATTACCTCTACACTTTCAATGGCATCTGCAGGTATTTGTTCTAGGGTAAGCGTAGTAGGCCGGCCATCGATCAAGAGTTGCGGCGTGCTGTTTCTAAGTGATATATTCCCATCAATGTCTACGTTAACAGAAGGCACATTGCGCATGACATCCAGGGCGGTTCCTCCCGCGCTCACTATGTTTTTTTCTACATTAAACACCTTCTTATCAATGTCAAGTTTCATAAGCGACTTGGAAGCTGTTACGGTAACAGCCTGCAAACCGGTAGCATCGATAAGGAGTTTGATGGTTCCTACGTTTATAGCTGCTCCGACTGCTGTGCCAAAACTGACAGGCAGCTCGAGGGGCAGATAACCTACCGCCGATACATTAAGTTGATAGGTGCCTGTCACTGGTAATTCATCGAGGCTGAATTCACCTTTGCTTTTAGACGATGTGCCCAGGAAAAGGATGGACTTATCCTTCTTTGAGATACCTTCCATTTTATTTTCAAGTAATATCACAGAAGCGTCAGTAATCGGCACTCCTGAATTGTCAACTATTTTTCCGTAAATGTGTCCGTTAGACGCTGATTTCAATCCCATTTGGTTTCCACTAGCAACTATTCCAGGTTGAGCCCATATTGAATGGTAGCCAATTAATAACATAGATATAATCCAGACTTTTTTCATGATGTTTTTTATTATTCATCGAAAGTAGCGATGGCCACCTTGAAAATCTGGCTAATGAGACGAGCTGCGAAAATGTAGAGATGAAATGGAAAAGTAAGATGGTACAGCTGTCAGCTTTCTGGTATCGACAGGTAACAACCTGGTCAGGTTTGTTTCCATATGACGCTAGCAATTTTTACAACTCCCGCAACGGGTCCGGAGGAGACCCTGGATGCTGAAAAGATTAGGTTGAGTTCAATCAGAAAATACGAGAAAGAAAGTCCGGAGGAGACCCTGGATATTGAAAAGATACTGAAAGCTGATACCCGACAGCTATCCGCCTTGCTTTCCAATAATCCGTGCCATTGCATCCGGATAACTATCGCTCACGGGAATCTCCACAGCGCCAATAAATACATTATTTTCCTGGCAGCCGTGATGTGCGCCACTGAAACAATAAAAGATTTATGTACCCGTACAAACTGCACAGCTGGCAGCACTTCTTCCATCGACTTCATACTCATACGCGTAACAACTGGCTTAGAGGAACTGGCAAGGTGCACCTTAATATAATCTTTAAGGCCCTCGATGTACCTGATATCGGAAAATACTATCTTAACCAGGCTATATTCTACATTGGCGAAAAAATAAGTGGGGGCTTCCCTGTTCCCTGTATCTTTTTTCGTTCTTAACTCATAAATTTCAAGCGCTTTGTTGCAGGCTTTGATAAAACGATCCAGGGAAACAGGTTTTACCAGGTAGTCAGTAACATTCAGGTCAAAACCTTCCAGCGCATATCTTTCATATGCCGTAATGAGTATAAAAAGGGGTTTTTGAACCAGGCTCTTGATAAGTTGTAAACCGGTAAGTCCCGGCATTTGAATATCTAGAAATACCAGGTCAACAGCCTGCTGCTGCAATAAAGTAAGCGCGTCCGTAGCATTATCAAACGAAGACACCAGTTGTAAGTAAGGCACTTTACTGATATTATCTTCCAGCAGTTCAAGCGCCAGGGTTCATCATCAATTGCAATACACCGCATCATGGTTTGAGGTCAATTTTGAGCAACACCTTAAACCACTGCTCATCCCTGGTAACCTGGAGACTATGGTGATTGCCGTATAATAAATTTAAACGACGTGTCACGTTTGGCAGCCCAATCCCGGACGTTTTATCTTTGATGTCATTTGATGACGGGTTATACATATTGCTCACCTTAAATTGAAGTACATTACTATCTGCGACCAGCTCAATTTCTATCTGGGCTTCTCCTGCAACGTGAGAAACATGCTTAAAAGCATTTTCTACAAGTGGAATCAGTAACATGGGCTCAATCTGGTACTGATCATCCTTCGAATGCATACTGACAAAAACTTTTAGTTTTTGGCCAAAGCGCTGTTGCTGCAGTAAAATATAATTTTGCAGGTAGTCAATCTCTTTTTCCAAAGATACTTTTTCCTCATCTGTTTCATACAACATATACCGCATCAGGGAAGATAGTTGGATAAGCGAAGGTTCAAGAAGATCAGATTTCTTTCTTGCGAGTGAAACCATGTTGTTTAATACATTAAACATAAAATGAGGACTAACCTGTGAGCGCAGGAAAGACAACTCTGTTTTAAGGTTTTCCTTTTCTTTCTCCGTCACCAGCTTGTCTGCAATCATTTTATCGCGTATTAACCGGTAAGCAGTACTCAGCGCCATTATCAACAGGTAAATGAAAAAAGTGAAGAGAATATGTTGCCGAATTTTAAGGCTACGTTCGGGATGAAGCATAACATTGAAGAATAGCAGGGCTATCAAAGTTACAAGTGTAAAACCGAAAACATGGAAAAACAAAAAGGTCCGGTACTTCTTTTTGTATACCAGCTGCGGAATAAGCATCATAGCATTTAAATAGAAAAACATTACCCAGATTAGATCCATCAACCGCTGAACGAGGAAAACTGA
>JBBJOD010000096.1:0-11845 GCA_037721715.1 Chitinophagaceae bacterium
CAAATGTTTGAGTATACAAACCGGGGAGTGCGGGCTGCAGAAAATTTTGAGCGACTGCAAAAAGAAGCAGTCAAAAATTTTCCAGGCAACTTCATTGGGATAGGAACGATCAAAACTGCCGCCGACGCCGGGCAGTTTGTGAAGATGCACCCTTCGTTTGTTGTTAGTCCGCTTGTTAATACGGAAGTAGGAGAGATCTGCTCAGCAAGTAATATTCCCTGGATGCCAGGATGCCTTACCCCTACGGAAATACAACAGGCATCAACGCACGGGGCTTCTGTAATAAAAATTTTTCCCGCCAGTGCTGTGGGGCCCTCCTATATAAAGGCGCTGCGTGCTGTTTTCCCGGAAATTTACCTGATGCCTACCGGAGGTATAAAGGCCGAGCAGGCTGTATTGAAAGAATGGTTTGATGCAGGTGTATTATGTGTGGGCATCGGAAGCGAACTGCTCGACAAAGAACTGGTTCAAAACCGGAAATGGAACGAATTGAGAGGAAAAATAAAACAGGCCCGTGAACTTGCTATTTCCTGTACGACTTAATACTAACCAAAAACAACTGTTTGCCAGATGAAAAATTCTTATGTACCTGAGTCATTAGCGATTGATACCGAAAAAAAGACAAATTTCAGGTGGGTAATCGTTGCGCTGCTGTTTTTCGCCACCTCCATCAATTATATCGACAGGCAGGTAATAGGTCTGCTGAAACCTACGCTCACCAAAGAATTTGGCTGGGATAATACCACTTTTGGTTATATAAATGGTATTTTTCAATTGTTCTATGCAGTAGGTCTGCTTGGATTTGGAGCCATCATTGACAAGCTGGGAACAAAGATAGGTTATACCATCTCTATCATAGTCTGGAGCATTGCTGCTATGGGGCATGCACTTGCAAAATCCACATTCGGTTTTACAGTGGCACGTGCCGGACTGGGTTTAGGTGAAGCCGGAAATTTCCCCGCAGCTATCAAAGCTGTTGCAGAATGGTTCCCTAAAAGAGAAAGAGCCCTGGCTACCGGTATCTTTAATTCGGGATCAAACATCGGTGCAGTGATTGCACCAATTATGGTACCCTGGATTTTGGGAGCTTATGGCTGGCAGGAAGCTTTCTTAATTACAGGTGCACTTGGTTTTATCTGGCTGATCTTTTGGTGGCTTCTATATGAAATACCTTCACGTAAAAAAGGACTGAATAAAAGGGAATTCGATTACATACACAGCGATGCAGAAGATGTAGCCAAGACCACTAGTAAACCTATTTCATGGGGAAAATTATTATCGATCAGGCAGACATGGACGTTTGTTGTAGGAAAGTTTATGACGGATCCTATTTGGTGGTTTTTTCTTTTCTGGCTTCCCGGTTACTTTAGTGACACTTTTAATCTCGACCTTACCAAACCCGGATGGCCGCTCGTAATAGTATATACCGCTTGCACTTTTGGCAGCATAGGTGGTGGGTATTTTTCTTCAGCTCTTGTAAAAAGAGGCTGGCCGATATATAAGGCACGAAAACTTGCCATGCTGGTTTTCGCAGTTTTAGTATTACCCATCGTTACTGCACGATATCTGGATAATATTTGGGCTCTTGTTGCCCTTATCAGCCTTGCTACGGCTGCCCACCAGGCATGGAGCGCTAATATTTTCACCACCGCTTCCGATATGTTTCCCAAACGGGCGGTAAGTTCGGTGGTCGGCCTAGGTGGCATGGCTGGCTCTATTGGAGGCATACTGTTTCAACCCCTGGTAGGCATGATACTCGATTATTTTGATAAAACAGGCGATAAAACCGTTGGGTACAACATTATATTTGTCATTTGCGGTGTGGCATACCTATTAGCCTGGGTTATGATGCATTTTCTTTCCCCCAAAATGAAAGTGGTAAACATTCCTGAATGAAATTCTAATGGTATTAAAACTGGCACAAGTGATCTAAAGGCTAGATACAGGTATGATAGAACATTAAGTAGCGCCTGTTGAACCGATCTACGCCTGACTCTAATAGGAAGGCAAAAGATGCTGTTTACAGAAAATGGACTCCCACGCCTGTATTCAAATTTTAACACTTTAAACCTTCTCTACATTTAAAATTTACAGTCTATAATTAATAGTTAGTTGCATAAACAACATTGTTATGGATACGATATTGATTAGTGAAAGAACAACTTGTGAAACCTGTAAAACAGAAATGTTGAAGAACGAGGCTGAGATTAAAGATCTTGATATCAATAACCTTAGCTTACTGGCCATGTTCAATATTCAAAAGTTTTATATAGTGAAGTGCCCGGCCTGCCAAAAAAGTGCTTTTGATCTTAGGTAACTTCAAAAAGACAGGTAATCGTCCAGATAACTCCCGACATATTTACGGTTTACATCTGCAGCCGGAAATATTTAGAAGTTAGCGTTTTGTTTTCGATTGGTATACTTTTTATGGCGGTATCTTTATTTAATAAAAAACCATTTATATGGAAAACCAACAGAAGCCCGATGATGTAGTAAGGCAGGATGAGGATGTTCAGTTCGAGCGCGACAAAGAATCGTTGATCACATCCTTAACTTCAGAAGAAAATGACCAGTCTAACAAAGACCCTTTGGAAGAGAACCCGGTACCCGCTAAAGAAGATACAATGGGTAATAGTGATTTCCCACCGCTTTCTGAACTGGACAAGCAGCCAAAAATACACGATGATGAAGACAGAATGAATGAAATTAAACCGGAGAACAAGCCTGGGTGACTAATTTAATATTCGCTACCTGAGTACCAACAAAGCGTAGATAAATTTATTACAAAATTAAGAAAGGCGGCCTTAAAAGTTTAAGCCCGCCTCTTTCTAACCTTGTTGAACAAGTGCCTGGAAAAATTATCGCCCTTTTCTACAACCCCTTCTTCAATTCCTCTTCCTCATCGTCGTCATCTTCATCCAGGAGTTCATCATCATCGAGGTCAACCTCATCAAGGTCAATTTCATCAATCTCGTCGCTGGCATCATCGCTTTCTCCACTGAGATTGCGGCTGCTTTCTTTATCTATATTCAGGGAATCATCATCCCCGCTATTCATTCCCGGTGTATTAGAAGAAAGCAAGCCATCTCCTGCGTTACGTACTCCCAAATCTTTCCTGGTGTAATCATTACCCATGTTAGGACCTCCCTGTTCAAGGCCTTCCCCTCCGATACTTCTATCAATTGCTGACATAATTATAAGTTTAGAATTATAAAATTATTACCAGACATTAACTGAAAAAGTTATGCCATGGAGTCACCCAGGGAGACTTTTCCGGTTTGTAGAATATCACCTGAACTGGACTGATTTACCGGTTACCAACAGTAGGGAACACATTCCACATTTATAGTGGTAAAAATATAAATGGGGAATATAGTGAATACCTACTCAGGCATTTTTAAAACGCCCTGGTAAGCAGGCTCTTTACTTAAAATGGAACCAACAAAGCTGCATAATGGAATTACCTTCATCTTTCCACTTTTTGCATAATCAACAGCCGCTTTAACCAGTTCTTTGCCGATACCTTTTCCTTCCAGTTCTTCATTTACTTCCGTATGTTTTATAACGATCTCTTTTTTTTTTGCCGATAGAATAAAGCATTTTTGCATGCGATTCATCCAAACTCCCAATATAAAATATCCCGCCGTCTTCATTATGATCGTGTTTGACCTCCATGTGTTATTGTATTTAAATTATACATCCATAAGGCAGGAAAGAGCTAAAATTGAATGTAGATTGCTGCTTGAAAAGCTAGTTACCCAAGTTCAAAGTTTGTTTACAATAAACTCATGCCGCTGCACTTATTTTAAAGGATTGCCGTACCTTGACAACCTATCGCTCAAGGCATATTATTTGGCTGTCTTCCCGACAACATAACAAAACTTCAATAAACAGGATGCATCTCATGATAAAACTTTTTCTAACCATTTGTACATTCTTATGGACCTTCCCTGTTTCAGCACAGCCTTCGCGCTATACCACTCAGAATGCCCACTCTCATAATGACTATGAACAGGATGCACCTTTCTGGGCGGCTTATAACAAAGGATTCGGTAGTATAGAGGCTGACATTTTTCTTACTCCGGGAAACGACCATTTGCTGGTTGCCCATACTCCTGCGGAACTTATTTCAAAGAAAAGAAGTTTTGATTCATTGTACCTGATCCCCCTTGCAGCATGCATCCGGAAAAACAAGGGTACACCGTATAATGATAGAAGAAAGAAGTTACAGTTGCTTATTGATATTAAAACCGCACCGATTGCTACTTTGAACAAATTGATAGAAACCCTTATGCATTACCCGGAACTAACCTCGACACCTCAATTGCAATTTGTGATCTCGGGTAACAGGCCGGGCATTGATTCTTTTAACTTGTACCCTCAGTTTATTATGTTTGACGGAGAATTCGGAAAAAATTATAAGGAGGCATCACTTGCCCGGCTTGTTTTGATGAGTGCCAATATAAGGAGTTATACAAACTGGAATGGTAAGGGCAACATGCCTGAGATGGATTTAATAAAACTTAAAGCTGCCATTCAGGAATCCCATAGAATGAATAAGCCGGTAAGGTTTTGGAACGCACCTGATGATGTAAATGCCTGGGAGGTGCTCATGCAAGCAGGTGTCGATTTAATCAATACAGATAAGATCAATGAACTAGCCGGGTTCCTTGCCAAACTACCAGCATCTTAATTTCTTTTTTTTATAGGTGAATCCGGAACTCTCTGAATTTTCAGCAGGCTATTGGTGACAAGTCATTCTATAAAATAGCAAATTATGGCAAGTCATTGATTGCGGCATGGGCTTCAGAGTTAGGTTGGTTACCTGTATTGAAGTTTTCTTCTTTGACTTTTCTTAGTTGTTCGAACGTTTTCTTTGAAAGATTGGCGGTTATGAGTTTGCCTGCTTTTTTTATTGTCTGCGCAAACCTGTTTTTGCCTACTATGGTTTTCAGGTCACTAAACGAATCTTCAAGCCTTTGTTCGACCATTTGCCGGTTTAGTTTCCTGGCGGATTTAATTTCTTTTTCCGATGATTTGTTCTTGGCCATAACTTACTATTGAATAATTAAAACTACAAAAACTTAGTTATTACCGTACAAGCATTATGTAAAAAGTATGATACGGCCGTTATGTTTGCCCGTAATTGCTACCCACATTTGTGTTCTGGCATTTTGGGTGCTTAATTGAATGACTCATACAGGCAATTCATTTCCAGTGCCAAATGTGAAAGTGAAGATAACGAACGATGCTAATAAGAACAGTTTAGCCGGGTTGTACTATAGTCCGCTTTTTACTTTAAATACCTGCACGCGAACTGAAGAAATACCGGCCAGTTAGGGCCTGGTGTGTGACCGCCGCTATGCTGCCGGAAAGCAATATCGCCATCGACCAGTGAAGTTTCCACAGGTGGAAATTCTTTTGTTGCAAGAATTTTTTTCCCCAGTAATTTATAAACAGGTCCAGCTTCCACGGCGGCCATGAACATTCCCCTTCCTGCCAGGTTGTTGCTAACGGTGCTGCTACTGGAAGTCGTGATGAGTCGCGAGAATTTGACGGCAACCTGGTTCCAGGAGGAAACACAAATCCAAATTCCATTATTACCGGTACTGGCCCGGCTGCATTAACCGGCACTGTTAAGGTAAGTTGTATGTCAACGTTGATGGAAGGGTAAAATGAATTGTCAACATGTCCTGTAAGCTTCTTGGTTAAGACAGGAATATTCCCCTTCATGTCATTAATTGTTTCTGTAAGTTTCCATGTAACGCCGGGCATTCCTTTGGGAACCCTGCCATATATTTCCCTGTCGAAATCTTCTACTATTTCAGGGCGGCGTCTTTTCCACCAGGTAGGTGCATCACTTACTTTTTTCCCGTTTTTTAACCGGAGTGGATCAGGCAATACAGGGTAGGGGTTGGCTTTAGATTCATCGTAGTTGGCAGCGTTGGGCGCCGCAGGGTTGCCGCCATTTGCTCCTTGTCTAAGTGAGTCAATCTTCATCAGGGCCAACATGTGTTTATAATCGATATCTGTCAGCTTTCTGAGACTGTCCCTGGCTTTTGCGGATGGTTGGGCAAATGAACAGGTAATGATCAGTAAAAAGTTGGCAAGGCAGGTTGAAATTTTTTTCACCAGATTAATTCTTATTCATTTAAAGATAATAATTAATCTTTCTTAACACGATCGCACCCATCGGCTGCAGTTCCAAATATTTATTATATTACGCAACATTTGTTAATGTTAGTTTATATCCGCAACGATATGCCTGGTTCTATTCATCTATCAACACTTTTGACTTTGAACCATACCCCGCAGGTTAAACGGACCATGCCAGCTTCTAAAGATTATTTTACCATACACAGGAGCGATGTACGATGGAGGTTGCCCGTATATTTCCAGTTCGTTTTACAGGGACCAACCAGGCTTTGCAAGCATAATGGCAATTTGAATCATTCATCATTTAATCAGCATCATAAAACAAGATAACATGTCAATTTTATTAGGCGATAAAGAATATTTTAAGGGCATAGGGCAAGTTGCCTATGAAGGGCCGAACAGTGACAATCCACTGGCTTTTCGCTGGTACGACGAAAATAGGATCGTAGCAGGCAAAACATTAAAAGACCATTTTAAATTTTCCTGCGCCTACTGGCATTCGTTTAATGCCGAAGGAAGTGATCCTTTTGGAGGAGCTACCCAGGTTTTTCCATGGAATGATAAGTCGGATGCAATAGAGCGTGCGAAAGACAAGATGGACGCAGCTTTCGAATTCATCACTAAGATGAATCTGCCTTATTACTGTTTTCACGACGTTGATGTAGTGGATTATACAAACGACCTGGAGGACAATGACAAGCGGTTGCAGGCACTTGTAGACTACGCGAAACAGAAACAGGAACAGAGTGGTGTAAAGCTTCTCTGGGGCACTGCTAACCTGTTTTCGCATAAGCGTTATATGAATGGCGCGTCAACCAACCCAGATTTCCATGTGCTTGCACATGGTGCAGCACAGGTTAAAGCAGCACTTGATGCTACCATTTCACTCAATGGTGAAAACTATGTTTTTTGGGGTGGAAGAGAAGGTTATATGACCCTGTTGAATACCAACATGAAGCGTGAACAAGAACACTTTGCTAAGTTTTTGCACACAGCCAGGGATTATGCCAGGAAAAACGGATTTAAAGGTACCTTTTTCATCGAACCCAAACCTATGGAGCCAACAAAGCACCAATATGATTATGATTGCGCTACGGTAATTGGGTTCTTGCGGCAGTTTGACCTGCTGGGAGATTTTAAAATAAATATTGAAGTAAATCATGCCACCCTTGCCGGACATACATTTCAGCATGAAATACAGGTAGCTGCCGACGCCGGCGTCTTGGGCTCACTTGATGCCAATCGTGGAGATTATCAGAATGGATGGGATACTGATCAATTTCCAAACAACCTGAATGAATTAACGGAGGCAATGCTTGTATTTCTCGAGGCGGGAGGCGTTCAGGGCGGAGGGGTAAATTTTGATTCCAAGATAAGGAGAAACTCTACCGACCCCGTTGACCTGTTCTATGCCCATATCGGTGGCATGGATACATTTTCAAGAGCACTCATCATTGCCGATAACATACTACAGAAATCTGATTATAAAAGTTTCCGTAACGGACGTTATGCGTCTTTTGATTCAGGTAAAGGTAAAGCATTCGAGCAGGGTCAGCTAACACTGGAAGATTTACGACGGATTGCTATTGAAACAGGTGAGCCGGAAATAAGGAGCGGAAGGCAGGAATACCTTGAAAATCTTGTTAACAGGTATATCTAAATGCGCTGGAGGTGTTTGTCACCTTCAACCGAAATGCATTGTACCCGGCCTGGCGACCCGGTATCAGGTGAATACTCCGGAACTCTGTAAAAATTACCCACTGTTATGGACAAATTTCCTTACATTTGAGAAAATTGTCCACAATGAAAGATATTTCAGCAACACATCCCGGCAAACAGGTTTTAAAAGATTCGATGGTTATGGCAAAGTTAACAAAGCATTACATATACGACACCGCATGGGCTATCCTTGGCGGCGAAAGTTTCATGGCAGAAGAACCTGTTTCCACCCTTGATTTTCTGGCTGCCAGCATCAATGGTATACCAAAACTGGCAGTTGAAAACCTGGCTGCTATTTTGAAAATTCCAATGAAAGATATGGCAGCGCTGCTTAATCTTTCTTACAAAACTTTGGCCCGTAAAAGAAAAACAGACGTCCTCAACAATGTGGTTTCTTCTTTATCTATAGAAATCGCAAATACCATTTCAAAGGGCCTGGCAGTTTTTGAAGATGCAGATAAATTTAACCGCTGGCTGCACAAGGAAAACAAAATTTTAAAGGGTCAAAAACCTTTCAACCTGCTTAATACTCCAACAGGCATCAAACTGGTAAGCCAGATATTGGGCCGCATAGATGAAGGCGTATATTCCTGATTGTTATGATTGTATTTAGGATAGCAAAAAAGAAACACCGGTCTGATGACTTAAGTGGTGGCGGAGCTGCACAGGAAGGAGGCCGGTGGAACAATGAAGGAGTGTTTGCGCTTTACACAAGTGAAAGCCGTGCGCTCGCTATGCTGGAGCTGTTGGCACACGTTGAAGAAATGGAGTTGCCGCAAAATCTTTTTGTAATGACGATCAAGGTAGACGACGTTGCGCCGGTCTTTCAAATGGACGATGCTTCCTTGCCAGTCGACTGGCGAATACCAGAAAACCTGGCCTTAAAAGAATTGGGTGACGCTTTCTTTGAAGAAAAAAAGTATTTAGCCCTGAAAGTTCGAAGTGCGGTAATGCCTCAGGAATACAATTTTATCCTGAATCCTTTATTTCCCCGGTATCATGATCTGGTAAAAATCATTAAAGTGGAAGAATACAACCGCGATGAACGCTTGTAGGTGCAATCTCCGCGTTTCCGGGAATAATGATCTTTATAGCGATTCATTTCAACAAAGCGCAGTTGCAGTTAACAATCGGAAGCATCTTATGCGCTTTAGTTGAAATCTCATGACCTTCAGGGGTTGCATCCACTTCCGGAGATTTCAGCTCAAAGCGGGTAACATGCATTTGTTCAAAGCTACTTCGGCGCTTCGGCTGAAATGACAAGTCTATGGGTCTGTAATTGGCGTTTCGCAAAGCGCCGGAGGATGGTTGTTCAGGATCCCCCTTACAGGCACAATCGTGAATTTTTTCTTTGTCCATGCATAGCATACTATTTTTAGCTTTGGCTGAAATGACAAGTCAATGGGTTTGTAATTGGCAGTTTTCGCAAAGCGCCGGAGGATGGTTGTTCAGGATCACTCTTACAGGCACAATCGTGAATTTTTTCTTTGTCCTTTCAAGAATGCCCATGTAACGGTCACCAATAAACGGTTCATAATACCCCCGCTCATGTCATACTTAAATGCTTTATAATTATAATTCTAAGCAAGGTATCGTTAGAAACCTCCAGTACTGTTTCGATATTGGGGGCCAGGTAATGCCTTTGTGTACTGTTCCTTCGATGTCATGTCAAATCTATCTTTCTTATTCAGGCCATAAAGCCTTATTTCATCCGTTTTGGCTGTCAGCAACATCCGGAAATGAAAGGTTTTCTGTCGACATTGCATTTGTTAGTAATTTTAAAAACCTTTACCTACGTCTTTCCATGGTCTATGCGAATTACTTTACAGCGTTCATGATCGTTTGTTCCAGTCATCTGTTAGGTTGAAGCTAATCGCTATTGAAATGTGTTCAGCCTGATTTCGAACCGATTTATTTTGTACTTTACACATAACATAAATGCACAGGAACCTGGCTGTAAAAGCGTTTTCATTTTAACCAGGCAATACATTTTTCAATACAATGATTCCTAATCGCCGACGATTCATCCAACAATTTGCAACCCTTGCCGGGGCTTTTTCTGCTGGTAACCTGTTCAACATTGCGCATGCCGCTGAGTGGGAGCGAGCAGGCAGTAAGGTAATTGACCAGTCTGCATTAAAGGTGGCTGCAAATGAGGACTATTGGTCAGTGATTCAACAGGGTTTCTCAGTTAATCGCAACATCATACTGTTAAACAACGGAGGGGTTTCGCCTTCTCCATTGGTGGTTCAGCAGGCAGTAGAAAGATACAACCAACTTTCTAATGAAGGCCCTTCTTACTTCATGTGGAGAATATTAGACCAGGGCAGGGAGCCACTTCGTGAGAAACTGGCTTTGCTAGGCGGTACCCTTGCAGATGAGATTGCCATTAACAGGAACGCTACCGAAGCATTGAACACGGTAATTTATGGTATGGACTTAAGTAAGGGAGATGAAGTAATTGGCTCCAGGCAGGATTATCCCAACATGGTACAGGCCTGGCAGCAACGGGCAGCAAGAGAGGGAATCATTTACAAGCAGGTTAGCTTTGATTTTCCTATTGAAGATGATGACTTTATTGTACAGGCATTTGAGAAAGCCATTACCCCGGCTACAAAAGTGCTTCACATTACACATGTTATCAACTGGGTTGGTCAAATTATGCCGGTGCAAAAAATTTGCAGGATGGCCCACAGGAAGGGCCTGGAAGTAATTGTTGATGGTGCGCATTCTTTCGGCTTGTTGGACTTCAAAATCCCAGACCTTGAATGCGATTATTTTGGTACCAGCCTGCATAAATTTCTTTCAGCGCCAATTGGCAGCGGAATGCTTTGGATTAAGAAAGAGAAAATTGCTAAAATCTGGCCGTTGACCTGTAATAGCAAACCCAACAGCGCCGACATTCGTAAATTCGAAACGCTGGGTACACGGAGTTTCCCCATTGAACAAGGAATCGGGGAAGCTATCAATTTCCACAATGCTATCGGCCCTAAGCGCAAAGAAGAACGCATACGGTACCTAAAGAATTACTGGTCAGAAAAAGTGCAAAAAATACCCGGAGTAAAATTGCATACTTCCCTGAAATCTTCTTTTTCATGTGCTATTGGCGGAGTAAGTATCGACGGTATGACGCCGCAGGAAGTAGACGGCGCATTGTTTGGTCAATACAAAATTCATACCTCCGCTACGGTATGGGAGAACATCAGTTGCATAAGGATCACCCCGCATGTTTATACAACTTTACCTGACCTGGACAAATTGGTGCATGCCATCGGTGCAATAGCTGCCCAGAAGAAATCGCAGGCGAAAGGGTGAGGAGGGGAGAGATAAGTGATGAGTTATGAATTATGAATGTTGAGTGATGAAGGATGAGGGATGAGGGATGAGGGATGAGTGATGAGTGATGAGTGATGAGTAATGATGAGTCTTAAGAAAAAGGGGTAAGACGGGTCAATAACATTTATGATTACTGTGTTGAACTTTACGGAAAAACAGACTTACTGTCACAACAGCGGTTGAAAAGTTTTTAGAGAACCATCAGATTTGAAAGTGAGGGTTCTTACTGATCCCGGTAATTCAGTGCTGGCTTCCGGTCGCCTAATAATGCTTTGTAGTTATAACCAGGGCCCCGCGATTTGACCCATTCTTCTTTTGCTCTATCTAATAGGTTTTTGTTTGCCAGTAAATCAATTGCAGTAAGTGCAATGGTCTTTGCGGCTACCATCATTCCTTTTGTGCCGATGCTTGTTCCTCCGCATGCAACTGCTTGCCAGCTATGTGCCGGCGTGCCGGCTACCCAGGTTGCTGCCGACATGCCAACTGTTGGAACCGCCCAACTAACGTCGGCCACATCTGTAGAACCACTTATATTACTCGAAACTTTTAAGGGAGGCACCAACGCAACCGACTGAATAGAGTCGGGCTTATAATTAAAAGAAGACTGCAATGTTTGTGCAAATTTTGTTTCCTC
>JBBJOD010000097.1:0-11822 GCA_037721715.1 Chitinophagaceae bacterium
TGTTGCCAGGCTCCTGGCCAACGCCATTATAGTTACCCTTAATTCATGAGTTCTATCGGCAGGAATTAAGGCGAAATCCTGTTGTGATAAAGTCTCCCCGGCGCTATAGGAAGCCGTTTCTTCAATTTCTTTATTGCTATTACCATGCAACCAATATTTTAACGACTTTAATGCATCTTTGGTTCCACCCGAATCTATAGACGATGTTATCTTTGAGACTACTTTAGCATCCTGCCCATCTCTTACTTGTGTGTTGTATTCATCAAAAAGATCGTCAAATTTCAACAATTCATCATGGCTCTTGCATAAGAGACATTTAAGCGTGGCCCGGAAAATATGTCGGTCGGTAAAGTCAACATATTGCAAGGCATGTAATAAAGTAATTTCTTCACCTACACCCAGGCGAAAGTTTCTAAGCCTCAGGAACCTGCAGAACTGCACCATGTTTGCCGAAAGGGAAGTCTGCCTTACCATCATAAAGCATCCAGTTTGGATTGTACACCAGTCTTTTCAAGTAATTCACTGAGCGACAATTGTACCTGCCTGGTATCACTCCAGTCTTTCAACACAACACCCAATGTTTGTTCAATGACGGTTTTATCTAAATGGTCGATATGTAAGGCGGTTAACGCCATTGCCCAATCCAGGGTTTCAGCTATTCCTGGTAACTTATCCAGTTTGCTGGCACGCAGCGCCTGCATAAACCTGCAAATCTGTTCTCCTAGTTTAGCGTCTATTGATGGCAGGTTGCTTTTTACGATCATCCATTCTTTTTCAAATGTCGGGTAGTCTAGGTATAGGTACAAACAACGCCTTCTAAGTGCTTCTGACAGCTCACGCGTACGGTTACTCGTCAATATCACCTGGGGAATGAAGGTCGCTTTGACGGTGCCTGTTTCAGGAATACTGATTTGCCAGTCGCTCAATACTTCCAGCAGAAAGCTTTCAAACTCCTCGTCTGACCTGTCGATTTCATCAATCAGTAGTACGGGTTTTTTATGATGCGTGATAGCCTGCAGCAGTGGCCGCTTCATCAGGAAATCGTCACTGAAAATTGTTTTCTCCTTCTCTTCTGCCGTCGTACCATTTTGTTCCATCATTTTTAAATGGAGGAATTGCTTTTGGTAGTTCCACTCATACAAAGCATGGGTGGCATCTAGCCCCTCGTAGCATTGCAGGCGTATGAGATCAGTATCCATCACTTTCGCCAGCACTTTCGCAATGGCTGTTTTCCCTACTCCTGCAGGGCCTTCTATCAACAGCGGCTTTTCTAATTGCATGGAAAGATAAACGGACATGCAAACCGCTTCATCGGCTATATAGCCATTGTCAGTCAACATCGTCCGGATACCTGCTAAAGTTATCTGTTCGTTCCCGTTAGTAATCATTTAATATTCTTTTCGGCCATCAGGGTACCTGGTGGCTTACAGTTTACTTTCTTAACCCATAAGAGCATTTCATACAACCAGTTGAAGCGCCCTTTTCAAATAGACTTTAGCCAGGTGTTTGCGGTAACTTTGCGATGCAAAATTATCACTTAACAGGTTCTCAACATTAACTGCCACACTCAGCGCAGATTCAATACTGGCCAAATCGAGTGATTTGCCTGATACTGCCTGCTCAGCCGCGTAGTCACGGAAAGGTGTATCCGCAATGCCCGTGAAGGCGATATTTGTTTTATCACCAGGGAAACGTATAACCGCGCAGCCAACAATTGCAAACCTTGAGGCCGGGTGTGAAAATTTAAGGTAGGCCATTTTCGAACTTTCCCGGGGAATGGGAACGCGGATGGCAGTAATTATCTCATCTTCCTTTATTTGGGTAGAAAACAAACCGGTAAAGAATTCATTGGCTGGTATGCTCCTGATGCCGCCACGTCCCATCACTTCAATGATCGCTTCTGCAGCGAGTACGAGTGCCGGCCAGTCAGCAGCGGGGTCTGCATGTGCCAGGCTGCCTCCGATAGTGCCCCTGTTACGCACCTGCACGTCACCAATTACATGAACTGCATCTACAAAAAACGGGAGATGCTTTTTGATGATCTCGTGATGGCCAATCTCATAATGGGTGGTGCCTGCGTTGATGATTACATTACCATTCTCTTCTTTTATTCCTTTTAGAGAGGGGATGTTGGAAATGTCAATGAGTTTCGACGGCTGGTTCAAACGAAGTTTCATGGATGGTAACAAACTGTATCCACCTGCCAATAATTTCGTTTCTCCTCCTGAAAGTAATCCAATGGCGTCTTCAACGGTCTGTGCTTTCCTATATTCAAATGCAACGGGTATCATAATGAAAAGTTGAAATTTAAATAAATTAGTTATGGACGATCACTTGCTGCGTATGCACCATGACGTTAGGTAGCAGAACCCAGCTGCATGGCGTTCCACACTCTTTCGGATGTCAGCGGCATGCGTATGTCTTTTACATTGTATCCTCCACTCCAAAGCGCGTCGATCACGGCATTCACTACCGCCGGTGTTGACCCGATAGCGCCAGCTTCTCCTGCGCCTTTTACACCGAGTGGATTATGCGGGCAGGGTGTTACCTGGGTGGCCGTTTCAAACATCGGCAGATCATCGGCACGTGGAATGCAGTAGTCCATGTAAGATCCATTTGTCAGCTGTCCGTTGGCGTCATATTCTGCGCCTTCATACAAAGCTTGTCCAATACCTTGTGCAACACCACCATGAATTTGTCCTTCTACAATCATGGGATTGACGATATTTCCTACATCATCCACAGCAATAAACCGTTTCAACGCTACTTCACCCGTTTCCCGGTCTACTTCTCCTACAGCTATGTGGCAACCAAACGGGTAGGTGAAATTGGTAGGGTCGTAAAAGCTGCTGAAATCCAGCCCGGGCTCAAGGTCTTTTGGATACACATGCGGTATATAAGCGGTGAGGGCAATGTCTCCAAAACTGAGCGATTTGTCTGTGCCTTTTACGGTAAATTTCCCGTTGGCAAAATCAATGTCTCCCTCGCTGGCCTCCATTTTGTGCGCCGCTATTTTCTTTCCTTTCTCAACAATTTTATCTATACATTTTACGATAGCGCTCCCGCCTACCGCTAAACTCCTTGAACCGTAAGTGCCCATGCCGAAAGCTACACTGTCGCTATCACCATGTATGATTTCAACGTCCTGCATTTCTATGCCTAGTTTATCGGCGACTATCTGCGCAAAACTGGTCTCATGACCCTGGCCATGGGAGTGAGACCCGGTAAATACGCTCACTTTCCCGGTGGGCTGCACCCGCACCTGGCCTACCTCGTACAAGCCAGCACGCGCGCCCAACGCGCCCGCAATGGAAGACGGTGCAAGGCCGCATGCTTCAATGTAGGTTGAGAAGCCCACGCCCAGCAACTTTCCGTTTTGCGATGATTTCTGTTGTTCTTCCCGGAATTGAGTATACCCCAGCATTTCCAGGCCTTTGCTTAACGTACCGTGGTAATTTCCGCTGTCGTACTGTAGCGCTACCCGTGTCAAATAACCGGCTTGGTTTACCCCATCAAAAGGAGGAATGAAATTTTTAAATCTTAATGCTGCAGGGTCTATTCCCATTTCATGAGCGGCCAGGTCCATCAACCGTTCAAGCACATACGTAGCTTCCGGTCGCCCGGCGCCCCTGTAAGCGTCTACTGGGGTTGTGTTAGTAAATACCGCCGTTACATCTACATTGATCACGGGTGTGGTGTACTGCCCCTGTAACAAAGTACCGTAGAGATAAGTAGGAACACAGGTGGAAAACGTAGAAAGATAAGCGCCGAGGTTGGCGATGGTCTCAACCCGTAAACCAGTTATTTTTTGATCTTTGTCAAAACCTATTCTCGCTTTGGTGATATGATCGCGGCCATGGGCGTCCAGCAAAAAACTTTCATGTCGTTCTGCGGTCCATTTTATAGGCCTGTTTAATTTCTTAGACGCCCAGGTCACCAGCGCCTCTTCGGTATAGTGGTAGACCTTACTTCCAAAGGCACCGCCTACATCCGGGCCAACCACCCTCACCTTGTGTTCCGGTATGCCAAGTACGAATGCGCACATCAGTAATCGTATCAGGTGCGGATTTTGAGTACTGGTATAAAGCGTGTACTTTTCATTGGCGGCATCATAAGAACCAATATAGCTTCGCGGTTCGATAGCGTTCGGCACCAGGCGCTGGTTTACAAATTCCAGTGTTGTTATATGGGCCGATGCAGCAATGGCAGCATCTACCTCTTCTTTGGAATCACCCAGTTCCCACTCGAAACAAATGTTTCCGGGTGCAACATCATGCACCAATGGAGCTCCGGGTTGTATGGCTTCATATGCATTCACAGTTACCGGCAATTCTTCATAGATCACTTCTACCGCTTCGGCGGCATCTATCGCCTGTTCACGTGTTTCTGCAATTACCATGGCTACCGCATCACCTGTATGCCTTGCCTTGTCGGCAACCATCAGTGGGTGTTTGGGTTCCATCATGGGACTGCCATCTTTGAAATTTACCAGCCACCCACACGGAACGCCGTTAATATCGGCCACATCCTTACCGGTATAGATAGCCAATACACCTGCCATGGCTTTAGCAGCTGCAATATCAACGCTCACGATACTTGCATGCGCATACGGACTGCGAACAAATGACGCATACGTCTGGCCATGCAAGATGATATCATCTGTATATTTACCTTTGCCGGTAATGAATCTCTTGTCTTCAACCCTTTTTACGGATTGCCCGATTATTCCATTGGTTGTACTCATACAGTAACCTCCTCTTTCATTTTTGTTGCAGCCTGTTTAATCGATGTTATTATATTATGATAACCCGTGCACCGGCATAAATTTCCCTTGATGGCATGACGGATGTCTTCTTCTGAAGGATCAGGAATTTGTTGTATAAAATCTGCGGCAGTCATGATAATACCAGGCGTACAAAAGCCGCATTGCAAGCCATGGTTTTCCCGGAAACTTTCCTGCAACGGATGGAGATCGCCATTCGAAGCGAGCCCTTCAATGGTGGTAATTTCACAGCCATCTGCCTGAACTGCCAATAAGGTGCAACTTTTGGCCGCTTTCTTATTGATGTGAACAGTGCATGCCCCGCATACACTTGTCTCGCATCCTATGTGCGTACCCGTTAGCCTCAGCACATCCCGCAGGTAATGTACCAGCAATAGGCGCGGTTCTACCTCATGGACATAGTCCACTTCGTTCACCTTAACATGAATTTGCATACTTTTATTTTTGGTTGAAGAAATGCACAGTAATACTTCCACCCGTTACGAATAACGAGTTACATAAAGCGGCGCACCAGCTCACACATTATTTCTTAAAAGCTGACAGCCAACTTATAATTTATCATCACCCTTTAATACCGCCAGCTCTTTTTCAAGGTTGGCAAAGAACTGCTTCGTCAGGGTATTGGCTACACCGCCAATCACACGCTGGCCCATAGTTGCCATCATTCCTGAAAGTTTCACTTCGCCATCGAATTTTATCCCGGTTTGTTTTTCATCTACAGGAGCCAGTGTAATGCTGATTGATGCGTTTGCGTTTCCTATCTTACTATTTTGTTGTGCTTTTAACAAGAAGCTTTCCTGGTCAACTATTTCATCGAGTTGTAAATTGCCTGAGAAGTTACCGCTGATCGGTCCGATTTTGATGTTAAGTGTAGATTTAAATGAATTTTCAGACAACTTTTCCAGGCTGGAAATACCAGGAACCACTTTTGCCAATATAACAGGGTCCATTAACATTCTCCAAACTGTTGATGGAACTGCATCCAAAACCTGGTTCCCTTGAAGCTGCATAAATTACGGCATTACTTTAAAGAGTCTGATTCGGGCGAAATAGTTTTGCAGTTGATAACGGAATAAAATAGAAGGTATAAAAAATGTTTTGGAAAAGAGAAGGATTTTGTAAGTATTGACTGATTATTTTATAAGCCCATCACATTTATATTCTCTGCTGGGCGCAAGAATAACGTGTGGCAAAGATACCCGATCGGTGTTTGCCGATACCCAACTACGAAAACAATCCCATCTCCGCTTTCCCCAGTCCATCCTGCGTTGTATAAAAAGGTCTTTTCTCCACCACGTAATGGGCATCTTCTGCAATGCCAAGGGCATGATAGATCGTCTGGTGCACCTGGTCAATTACTATCGGCTTATCAATGGTTTTACAAGGACGCTCATCGGCTGTTGTGCCGTAGACCTGCCCTTTTTTAATGCCGCCACCAAACATGAGGATCGAGCCCCCATCTGTGAAATGCCGGTGCATGCCGTAATTGGCAATTTCCTGGATTACATCAGGTTGTTTTACCTGTTCCTGTACTTTCAGGTCGGGACGGCCTTCTACCATCATATCCCTGCTGAACTCACTGGCAAGAATAACCATGGTACGGTCCAGGTGACCGGTACGCTCAAGGTCTTTGATCAATTGTGCGATCGGGCCATCAATCATCTTCTTCATGTCTGCTGCCCTCGTATGGCCGTTTTCATGCGTATCCCAGCCTTTGAAAGGTTCATATTCAGTGGTAACGCTAATAAACCGGGCACCCTGTTCAACGAGCCTGCGTGCCATCAGGCAACCCAGGCCAAATTTTCCGGTGTTGTAGACATCATAGATTTCTTTTGGCTCCTGGGTAAGGTCAAAAGCTTTTGACTCGGGAGATTTAAGCAGGATATAAGCCTGCTCCATCGACCGTTTCAGCGATTCTTTCTGGTAATCGCTACCCAGGTCGCCCAAGGCGCTTTTGTTAACCAATTCGTTGTACAACTGGTTGCGTTTTTCGAACCGCGCGTGCGACATCCCAACAGGCGGTTGTACACTTTCAAGTCCGCCGGAAGGGTCCGGTATCATAAAAGGTCCAAACTCGTTTCCAAGAAAGCCGGCGCTGTGAAAAGCTTTTAGTTCTTCCCCCTCACCAAGGGTCAAACGCTGGCCGATATCAATGAAGGCAGGGATCACCGGGTTTTTCGGACCCATTTCCTTGGCGATCCAGGCGCCGAAATGTGGAGCTGCAACCGATTGGGGCGGTTTGTAACAGGTATGCCAGTGGTACTGGTGCCTCGAGTGCAGGATGAAGCCCATATCCGCGGCCACATAAGAGCGTATCAACGTGCCTTTATCTATGATCTTTCCAACGGATTCAAGGCCCTCGGAAAAGGAAATACCATCTAAAACTGTAGGTACCGATTTGAAAGTGCTCAGCACGCTGTTCGCGTCCATTCCCGGGGTAAAGGCGGTATATCTTTTGGGATCAAAAGTGTCTGTATGAGCCATGCCGCCTGCCATCCATAACAAGATGACGGAATCGGCTTTCGAATTGGTTTGCTTTCGATTACAGGAAGTTAACAGGCTCGTCATGGGCGCACCGGCGGCCATGGCCGCCAGGGTAGCCGCACTGGTATTTTTTAGGAAGTCCCTTCTGTTCCAGTTCATCGTTGTAAGCTTTATTGAATAATTATATTAAAAGATAATCTGAAATTCGGGAAGCAGCATAATGGCCCAGAACAGATCCTGGATCGATTCTGTACCGGGTGATTCTCCCAGCACCTGCTTGGCCACTTTTAACTCTCCCTCCTGCGGTTCCCGCCCTAATGCTTTTCTGTACATCTCTTTAACAATCAGATCGCTTTTGCCGTATTTCTTTTTCCAGTCTTCGGCACCTTTTTTCAGCACATCGTTAAATCTTGCTCCATTGGTTAGTTCCAGTGCCTGCAAAAGGTTTGCCTGTGATTCCCGGCTGGTCGATACTGTTTCACGGTTAGGCCTGCCGAGCGAGGTGAGAAAACTGTTGTTCATCACCAAAGAGGCGCGAGGGTAGAGGAGGATCGATTTTGCGGCAACCATGTTTTCTGCTACCAACCTGCCTTGCGCCGATTTTTCCGCTGCCAGGTTTTTTGCAGCCAGCTTGTCAGCAGCATTTTTTTCGGCAGCTAATTTTTTTTCTGCTGCTGATTTTTCGACGTTTGATTTTTTAAGGATTGGCTTTTTAGGGGCTGCTTTTGCTACAGGCTGTTCACCAAAAGGATTGTATTTAACCAGTGAATCAGGAAAAACGGGACCCACCAGGCTACTGACCGCATCTGCAAATTGTTCTGCAGACAATCTCCGCCTGAGCATACCTTTAAATTTATAATCTTTTGCAAACAATTGGTTGGGTTCTTTAAAGCCGACGGAAGGCAATTGGTAGGTGTCAGACGTCAGGATCATATATATCAACTCTTTCACATCAGCCTTGTTCTGCACAAAATTAAATGCCATCCAGTCCAGCAGATCCTGGCTCCATGGTTCGTTGTCCATGATATCTACCGGCTCCACCAACCCGCGGCCCATTAGCTGCGCCCATACCCGGTTTACAATGGTGCGGTATAAGCGGCCAACTTCAGGCTTTGTCATATTCTCGGCAAGTTGTTTTTGCTTTATAGCCGATGATGCAGCACTGTCGATGTAGCCAAGTTCTTTCCACAACATCTTGGAGGCAGTATATTTTCCCGATGGCTTATCGCAACGGTTGATTTCAAGCGAACTGTCGGCAAAGATGTTTGCAAAGCCGTAAGCATCTAACAGCGTCCAGTCACTAATGAAACTGTTGTGGCAGGAGGCGCATTTGAGGTTTAGTCCAAAGAAAACCTGTGATACGTTCTGGGCGGCCTGCATTTCAGTTCTCTGACTGGCATTGATCACTCCTCTCCATTTTATTCCTTTGATAAATCCGTCTGAATTCTCATCAGGACTTATCAGTTCTCTTACAAATAGATCATAAGGCTTATTCGTTTTTAAAGACTCGTACAGCCAGTTGGTAATGTTGAAGCGGCCACCCGTAATATAACCCGTACCGGTGTAATCGTTGCGAAGCGCATCGTTCCAGAATGTTAGCCAATACATGGCATAGTCATCATTGCGGTTCAACAATTTTCTCACCCAGGCAGCCCGTTTGTCGGGACTGGTATCCTTTACAAATGCATCCAATTCCGCTGGTTCAGGTATCAGGCCGATAACATCCAGGTAAATTCTTTTCAAATAGGCTCGGTCATCTACCAGGGGTACCCAGTTGATTTTATTCTTTTTGAAATATTCGTTTACCCACAGATCAACGGGGTTGTTCAGTTTGCCCGATGCTGCAGGCAGCGGTGGATTCCTGGGCTCCATTTTAGCTACCCGGTAAATGTCTTGTTTATCTTTCTCGTCGGGCCAGGGTGCACCTTTCTCGATCCAAAATTTAATTACCGCAATATCATCTTCAGATAATTTTTTGCCCTTAGACGGCATGAGCTCTTTATGATCAATGGGCAGGTTGATGCGCCTGTACAGATCGCTTTTTGAAATATCTCCGGGAATAATAACGGGTCCATCTTCGCCACCTTTAAATATCATTTTTTTACTATCCAGCCTTAGCTCGCCTTTTATTTTTTCAGACCCGTGGCATTTATAACAATTATGGGCGAGAATGGATCTCACTTGCACATTGAGCTCCAGTTCTTCTTTCTTTCCAAGCTTTACAGAATCATCCTGGTATGCGGCGACATTGAATTTTTTTACAGGTGCCTCGTAGTCTTCGCTCCAGGGTAGCGTTTCCGAAAGGTAGGAGTTGCCATGGGTTAAAGAAGCGCCAAAATGACCTGCAACGGATACGCCAAAACCCGTGAGTAGGATCAATGTACGATAAGGCTTTATTAACTTCAGTCGTTTTTTTGTCAGGATATTAAATAGTAGGTAAAGGCTGATAGCTCCAAGCGTTGCGGTGGCAATGCCGGTCCATTGATGTAAGCCCAGCACATCCTTGCCGTAATCCCCGTTTCTGGCTAGCAGCAAACCAAATACAACAGATACGATAGCAAACAATGAACCTGTAAACAGCAGGATATTGATGCCCGGTCTTAATTTAGAGTTGAAGTTTTTAAGGGTAAACATCTCGAGGATGGCTGCGAACAAAAGTAAGCTCACCGGGAAATGGACCATTAACGGGTGCAATCTTCCGAGAAAATTCCAAAGCCAAAATGATGTATCTTCTGATTCTATCGGTACCTCACCGGATGCTGCCAGGGGTTCGTCGCCGGCGTAGGTGGTGGATACCAGGAATGGATTGATAAGAAATATCAGCAGGATGATCGAGGTAATGATGAATACCTTCCTGGTTAGAATTATGTCGATTACTTTTTTCATTAGGCTCCGTTAAAACAACATCAGTGACATGAAGGATATTGCATGGTGGGTGTTCGTGTGATGATCAGATAAAGGTAAAACTTAATTCGTTAACATCGTTTCTACAAGGTTAAAACAGGTAGAAGTTGTCCACGGCAATTCATTTCAAACGCCGTTGATGGTGCTGCTCCGTGGAGCACTTGCGCAGGGATCGTTTCAGTCGTCACACTATACCGCGTTTAAAAAAAACAGGCACAAGTGTTCCAGGAAGGGGCCATCAAAAAATCTCCACTACATGTACCCCGGTGGACCTTGTGCCTGTTTTTAGGCATACATTAATACCCAGTATTCTGCGTCAGGCCCGCATTGATGAGGATCTGTGGTGCCGGAATGGGCAGCAATACCTCATTTTCTGTATACACATAATCCAATGCATTGAATGCTACACCACCTCGTGCAACCGTAGGGTTGGCTTTTTCTCTTGACCCATGGGCATTCATGAACGCAATCAGTTCAGCTGGAGTTTTAGTCCTTTTCAGGTCGAACCAGCGGTGATTTTCGAACGCAAGCTCCACTCTTCTTTCCTGCAGTACAGCATCTCTGAACGTAACCTTGTCAAGGCCTGCTTTAGCCGCAAGACCTGCCCTGGCGCGAACCTGGTTTAAATAGCCAAACGCATTGGCGGTGGGGCCTGAAGCCTCATTGATAGCTTCTGCCAGCATGAGTAACACGTCTGAGTACCGGTATACAGGCCAGTTATTATCGGTTCGTCCTGCAATGGTATGGGGATGCCTAAATTTACTGATATATGGAATGGGAACTACTGTGCCGTTGGTAGCAGTGTAAGACGTTTTTAGCGATATGTCTTTTCGTAAATCACCGGCTTCATAGGCTGCAATCATATCATTTGTCGGAATGTTTCTTCCTGCAGGTACAACACTGGCATACCCGGTGATGGCTGCACCTGAAAGCCGCGGCGCAAAAACATACATAAAATTGCTTTGTTCGCCGAGGTCGTTGCCACCCTGGTACTGAATTTCAAAAACCGATTCAACACCGTTCTTTTTTGTAGGATCGAATACATCGGCATAGTTAGGTGCCAGTGAATATCCCAGCGTCAGCATGCCGTTTAAGGTAGAAACTGCTTCTGCATATTTTTTCTGGGTAAGGTAAACCAACCCTAGCAAAGTGGTTGCCGATCCCTTGGTAGCCCGTCCTGTAAGGGCCGTAGGCTGTTTATTGGGAAGTGCGGCTACCGCATCTTTAAGATCTGTTTCTATTTGTGTATATATTTGTGCCTGGGGCGATCTGAGCTGGGTAAAGGCTTCGTCAGGAGTTTCCAGCACTTTGGTCACGAGAACTACATCTCCGAAATAACGTGTCAGGTCAAAATAGAGCAACGCCCTGAGAAACTTCAATTCACCGTCTTCCGCTTTTTTGGAAGCATCAGTGATAGTGGCACCGGGCAGCTTACCGATCGTGTTATTTACATTGTACATCACACTGTAATACTGGTTCCACAAATTCGAAATTTCCCCATTTCCTGAATTAACGGTAGAGAATTCGAAAGCTTCCCAACCTGCGGCGCCGCCACGATCCAGTGGATTCATATCAAAAGCGGTATTGTCAGACATCATTTCCTTGAAAATATAGCTGGAATTGGTGATGCCCTGTAATTGTCCATATATTC
>JBBJOD010000585.1:0-3136 GCA_037721715.1 Chitinophagaceae bacterium
TACGGGTACGCCCGCTACCTCACACCGACTCCATCACTCATAACGTATATCACCCATCACTCATAACCCATCACTCATCACTCATCACTCATCACTAATTACGTCCACACTTTTGTGCCTTCACTGCAATTGGCGCAGATCTCGATATTCTTGCGGCTTATCAGGAGCTGTTTTCTAAAATGGATGTATTGTTCGTTGTGCCAAATTTCCTTAAACGGTTTCCCTTTTAGGTCACCCAACGTATTTTGCGCATCCTTGTCAAAACAACAGGGAACCACAAGGCCATCCCATGTAATAACAGTGGCATGCCAAAGGCGCCAGCAATGATTGTTGAGTTTGTTCTTTGTCTCCGCCATACCATTTTCCTGTTTTTTATACCGACTGTATTTGGCTATGGTAGGAATCAAACGGTTGGGATCATTTTCATAATCATACACCTGCGCGGTTTTTAACCAGATATCGTCTACCCCTACCTGTTTGGCGAGTTGTTTTACCTCTTCCACCTGGTGTTCATTTGGCCGCACTACCAGAAATTGGAAAATAATAAACGGCGTTTTACTACCAAGCGTTTTTTTCCATTTAACAATATTGGTGGCTCCTTCAATCACTTTGTCAAGACGACCGCCTACCCGGTATTGTTGATACACCTCCTGGGTGGTACCGTCAATAGAGATAATAAGCCTGTCAAGCCCGCTTTCAACCGTTTTTTTTGCGTTTGCATCGGTTAGATAATGGGCATTGGTAGAAGTGGCGGTATAGATACCTTTTCCGGAAGCATATTTAACCATTTCAAGAAAGCCAGGATTAAGGTATGGTTCACCCTGGAAATAAAAAACCAGGTATAGCAATTCTTTTGACAGCTGGTCAATCGTATCTTTAAAAAAGTCTTTCTGCAGCATGCCGGTAGGACGGGTAAAGGCACGTAAGCCACTCGGGCACTCGGGACAGCGCAGGTTGCAGGAAGTGGTTGGTTCGAAAGAAATAGAAACCGGGTACCCCCATTGAATGGGTTTGCCTGTCCATTTACTTAAATAAAAACTGCTTAGAACCCTGGTAGCGTTTAAGAGTCTTCGGGGAGTAAGCTTTGATAATAAATTGATGCTATCGTTCCAGTTCCACTTTATCATAATCTATGTAAAAATAGGAGCATACTGCCAAAACGCAAGCATTTTCATATTTAATCGTTTAGTATCCTTGAATGGTTGGGTGTTTGTCAAAACAACAGCTTATGAAAAAGTGCTTTCTTATATATTTATCACTGCATATGTTCCTCTTCTCTTTGGCGCAGAATAATAGATCTGACCCCGGACCGATAGCAATGAAGGAAAAAGCAGCATTTGAACGTGCACAGCAGATTGCCAGCAACGAAAGCACTGTTGCGTCTACAAATTTCGATATAAAATATTATACCTGCCATTGGCAAGTGGATCCTTCCACCCGGTATATCAAAGGAAGTGTCATTTCCCGTTTCCTTGTAATAGAAACCACCAATCGTATTGTCTTCGATTTATCTGCAGCATTAACCGTTGACAGCATTATCTACAAGAGTGCCAGGATAAATTTTCAGCGCAGCCCGTTCAATGGGTTATCAATCGAATTTCCACAATTGCTTCCAGCTGGAAGGTTAGATTCAGTTTCTATTTTTTACCAGGGTGTTCCGGCAAACTATGGCTCGGGTTCTTTTGTAACATCACAGCAAAATGGTACGCCGGTTATTTGGACGTTATCTGAACCATATGGCGCAAAGGACTGGTGGCCGTGTAAGAATGCTTCTACCGATAAAGCGGATTCAATCGACATTCGGCTTACGTATCCTGCCATGTACATTTCTTCATCGAACGGCCTGCTGACACAGGAAAGAGTAGAGGCAGATCAGAAGGTCTCTTACTGGAAACATCGATATCCTATCGCATCTTACCTGGTTGCTTTCGCCATTACTAATTACGTGATAGACCAGGATAGTGCCAGGATTGGAAACAAATTTATGCCTGTCAAAATGTATACCTATCCGGCAAACGTCAATGATTTCAAGTATGCTACGGCAACAGCCAAGCGTTGCCTTGAAAAGTTTTCCTCTTTATTCGGGCCATACCCTTTTGATTCGGAAAGCTACAGCCAGACCCAGTTTGGATGGGGTGGAGGAATGGAACACCAGACAAACAGCTTCATTGTCAGCAGCTATGATCAGTTAGTGGCACACGAACTGGGACACCAATGGTTTGGAAACAAAGTAACTTGTGCCAGCTGGCAGGACATTTGGCTGAACGAAGGTTTCGCACAGTACCTCCAATTTATTTTTGTAGAAAATTTTGATACAACCCTGGTCACGCAACATTTGTTTAACTATCGTAAGTCTGTAACCAGCCTGCCTGGTGGTTCTCTGAAAGTAAATGATACTACCCGGGTTAATCGCATTTTCGATTCGAGGTTAAGCTATGCCAAGGGTTCCTGTGTTTTGCATATGATTCGCTGGCGGCTGGGTGATTCATTGTTCTTTAAAGCGTTGCGCCAGTACCTTAATGATCCTGCTTTATCTTATGGTACCGCTACCACCTCCGACCTCCAGAGAAACCTCGAACAGGTAAGCGGACAGTCGTTCGACGAATTTTTCAGGGACTGGTACGAAGGGGAGGGGTTTCCAAGTTACCAGCTTTCATGGTCAGTAAACAAAAATAACTGGGTTAAGATCAAGGTGAGTCAAACCACCTCAGACCCTTCCGTCAGCTTTTTTGAAATGCCCATTAGCGTTCGGTTTTCCGGTGCCGGAAGCGATTCTACCGTAGTGTTCAATCATACAAAGAATGGGGAAGAATTTTGGGTAAGCCTGCCTTTTGCTCCCGACAGCGCCGTTTTCGACCCAAAAATCTGGCTGTTGTCGGGTAACAACACGGTCGTGAAAAGCACGGTCGCAGAAACAAGAAGTAACCTGGTAAAGATTTTTCCTGTTCCGGCAGTCAACACCATCTATTTCTATATAAGAAACCCTACCGGTCATTCAATTTCTATCCGGTTGTACAACGCCTTAGGACAGATACTGTATAACAATCACTTCAATTTAAGTGGTAGAGATGAACAGGTTGAAATTCCGGTCTTCCATTTACCTCCGGGAATTTATTGGCTTAGGGCAAGGGGCGAG
>JBBJOD010000098.1:0-11761 GCA_037721715.1 Chitinophagaceae bacterium
TATCGGAGATCACAAGCTTCCTTAGTCAGGAGTATTCACAATAAAATATGCTTTATGAAGAATGTAAAAATCATTTTAATGCTCGGCATCATTACAAATGGAGGTTTATTCGCCCAGGATGTTGAGCAGGGAAAGAAATATTTGTACTACCATCGATATGAAAGCGCAAAGGAACAGTTTCAAAAGGTTTTATCAGCCAATCCTAATAATGTAGATGCTGTCTATTGGCTGGGTCAGACCTTAATTGAGGATAAGGACTCAGCAGCTGCCAAAGAGTTGTATGGAAGAGTGCTTGCTACCAATGCCAATGCAGCACTATTGTTGGCTGGACTGGGTGAAGTAGAGTTAATGGAGAATAAGCTGGATAAGGCACGCCAATTGTTCGAAACCGCATTAACGTTAACAAAGGCTCGGAATGTTGAAGTGGTCCACGCCATTGCAAGAGCTAATATCGATGCAACCCCTGGCGACGCCAACTATGCAATTGAGAGAATAAATGCCATCCCCAGGAAAAGAAGGAAAGATTTAAAGAATGCTGAATCTTACCTTTTAATGGGTGAGGCACATCGCAAGCTTATTGATGGAGGTAGCGCGGTAACAGCATTTAGGCAAGCGCTTTCAATGGATCCGAACCTGGCCGAAGCCCAGTACCAGATCGGGAAGATCTATGTTACGCAGAATAACCCTGATTACTTCCTTCCTGCGTTTGAAAAAGCCGTGCAGATTGATCCTAATTATGCACCGGCATTATACGAACTGTTTTTCTACTGGTTTTCACGTGACATTAATAAAGCAAAAGATTATTTTAACAGCTACGTTGCTGTTTCTGACAAGTCCCCATCCATCGAATACGATAGGATAAGTATCATATACGCTTCAAGGGATTACCAGGGTGCAATCGATTCCGCAAAAGCAAAAATCGGCCAACTTGGCGAGAAGGCGGATCCAAGGTATTTTAAACTGGTTGCATACAGCTATGAAGAAATAAAGGATTCATTGAATGCCAAAAATTATCTCGAACAGTATTTCGCCAGGCAGAAGCAAGCTGATTTGGTACCTGAGGATTATGTGTTTCGTGGAAGAGTTCTCAGTAAGTTTCCGGGTAATGAGGCCGATGCCCTCGCAAGCTATGAAAGTGCAATACAACTGGATACCTCGCAACAGGGCAAGTTGAAAATTATGAATGATGCCGCGGCGTTTGCAAAAACCACGGGTAATCATAACCTCCAGGCCGGGTGGTTAGAGCGGGTTTACCAGAATACGAAAGAACCCTCGAACCGCGACCTGTATGACTGGGGCTACGCAAACTACCAGGCAGGAAATTATTCAACGGCGGACAGCATATTCTGCAACCTGTATACTCAAAAATATCCCACCGAGATCTTTGGTTATTTATGGTGCGCGAGATCGGCGGGTGCACAGGATACCACGATGGAGAAAGGAATTGCTGTGGAGCCATATAAAAAGCTGATTTCCTTCGCCCGTGCCTCCGGCGAAAGAGAGGATTATAAGGCTACCCTCATCCAGGCACACGGCTATCTCGCCAGTTATTATGCAAACGTAGCGAAAGACAAAGATTCAGCTGTAGCCTACCTCCAAAATATATTGAATCTTGATCCGGACAATGCAAGCGCTACCCAATATATCGAGGTATTAACAAAGAATGATACAAAGAGCCGATCCGCGGCATCGAGGCCGAAATCACCCGCAAATAAGAAAACCCGGAAAAAATGATTTGCCGCTAATAAGTTTTTTCATTTTTCATAAGTTAAGGGCCTGCTTTTCTAAGCGGGCCCTAATTTTATTGTTGACTATGTGCTTTCTATAAGGTAAGCGATGAGTAGTATGCTAACTATGAAAATAAAGGCAGTAAGAACTGTTACCAACATGGATGAATGTGTATAAAAACCTTCATCTAAATGCTTGGTAGTTTGCCGATATTTTACATAAGAAAGTACGGATGTAACGGTACCTACCGCTACCAGGATGATTCCCACAACGGCAGAATACCCCCTGTTTGGTATGGCATTTTCCCTGCCAATTATCAGAGATATTTGTTTAACAAACAAACTGAATTTAACTACTACAAAGCCAAAAGCCATAATACCTATGCTTGTACGTATCCATGCAAGAAACGTACGCTCATTTGCCAGATGATCACTTGGGTTTCCCTGTTTTTTCTTCTGCTCCATAAATTTTAAAGCTAGGACATATTGAACGGATGACAAAAAAGTTATTGAGGCTGAACGGTAGCCTTATTCTGCTGAATGCTGTATTAACAAGTTTATTTTATGTTGTAGTAGAATGCTTTGCGCAACTGTCCAATCCCAACAAATAAATGACTTGAAATCTCTATAAATATGAATAAACAAGTAGGTTAATTGGATTTTGCTCTCATCTCATCAATACTTGTTTTGAGCGAAATAATTTCCTTCTTTAATTCTTGAATATCCTTTGAGCTCGCAACAGGCCCCTCCTTTTCCTCAGCATCCCGGCCAATAAAAAAGGAAGCAATTGTAGCGGTAACATAACCAAATACTGCATAGCCGAATATAGCAATTAAGAATGCAAGTGTTCTTCCTTCCGGTGTTGATGGATTAAATTCATTACCCGCTGTTATAACCCGCATAGCCGTCCACCATAAAGACATTCCGTAATTATTAAAACCGGGAGTAGAACTTTCGAAAGCATACATCCCGGCAGCTCCGGCAAAGGTTACCGTTAGTATGAGCATCAGTACATATCCAAATGCTCTTCGCTTCATAGTCGCTCCCAGGCTTTTCATACTCCTATTGAGAGATGAAACTATCCGTACGAGACGTATACCTCTTAATCCACGTAACAATCGCACTATACGAAATATGCGGAATATCCTTAATGCGGGAATTATGAGTGATATCGCCGTCAACCAATTCTTTTTTAGAAAACCGGATTTATCAGGTGCTAATATGAGCTTGATTAGAAAATCAAAAATAAAAATTACCCAGATCAGTAAACTGGCATATTCCAACGGTTTACTTAAGCCCCAGATCAATTCGATGACCAACAAAATAAGCCATACAAAGCCCAGGAAGATCATCGGGCTCTCTAACGTTCTTTCTATCGATGTTAGTAGTTTTTTCCTTTCACTTACCAATTGTGTCTTCATATCTTAACTCTTGATTATACACGAAGGAACTACTTCTGTTTAAAAGCTATGCAAGATATTTCAGTTATGGCTCCATTTGAATAATAGGTTATATGAAAATCTGAGGTAACACCTATTTAATTAGTTTGGCTTAAGGCCGAACGATATTTCCTAGAAGTATGCCCAGTTAGCAAAAGGTTGTAGGCAGCAGCAGGCGCCTTGGAATAGCTATTGCAGGTGTTGAATGTTGGGAAAATTGTTATGGGTTATATCAAATAAAGTCGTTGAGATTAACTTGAAAGACCTGCAACCTTTATTCTGCTAATTTACATTTATGGACAGCTCTACAAACAACAAATATTCCTTTCAGCAAAAAGTATGGATCATGGGATCAATTTTATCGCTTATCATAGTGGTACTGCTGTTGGTTAAAGCAACCTTTGACGTACTACTTCTGATACTTGCCGCGTCATTAATCGGCGTTTTCTTTAAAGGAATAAGCGGTTTACTGCATCGCAAAACAGGATGGAAAACCAAGATTACATTACCGGTTTCTAATTTTGGTGTCCTGGTTATTATAGTTTTATTATTCTGGCTGGTAGGTTCAAAAGTCGAGTCCCAGTCAGACTATCTGATTAAAATCCTGCCACAAACTGTGGAGAATGCAAAACAATATTTGAATCAAAGTTCTCTTGGGAAAAAAATTTTACAGAAAGTATCTTCTCCACAAGCGCAGGAAGGGGCACAACAATTTGCACAATCGTTTTTTAAAACAACATTTGGAGTGTTTGGTGATATTTACGTTGTTCTTTTTTTAGGCATTTTCTTTACAGTTGGAGCCTCAGCATATAAACAGGGAATGATAGCTATGATACCACAAGGCGGGGAAAAGAAAGCTTCCGACGTATTGGATAAAATTGCAGAAAACTTGAAAAAATGGATGAAGGGACAATTCTTTGCCATGTTCGTTGTATTTGTTTTAACCGCCACCGGACTGGCAATTATTGGAATACCACTGTGGCTGGTACTGGCATTGATTGCCGGAATGCTGAACTTCATACCTAACTTTGGGCCGTTGATAGCAATGGTGCCAGCTATTCTTGTGGCACTAATGGAAAGCCCGACAAAAGCGGCCCTGGTAGCGGGCGTATATATATTCGTGCAGGTAGCTGAGAGTAACTTTGTAACTCCGCTCGTTCAAAAAAAGTTGCTAAACACACCACCCGCCATGATAATAATCGCACAATTATTAATGGCAACCTTAACAGGGGGTTGGGGGATTATTCTAGCTATACCTTTTTTGGTGGTTGTAATGACTTTAGTACAAGAGCTGTATATAAAAACGAAGCATCAAAGAGCTTAAAAATTTAATGCGGTAGTATTTGAAGTAGTTTGCTATTACCATTTTTATCAACTTTTGCTTCAGTCAGCTTTGCGACTTCATAATCTTACGGACTTCTTTTCCTGTTTCATACCGATTATTTATAATGAAAACGGCATGTGCACCAATTGTCTTTTTTCATACCTAGTACGATGTTGAGATGGACAAACTGCGAGATACTCATAAAGTATTTTACTGAGAGGTGATGCCAAAGCATACCGTAGCCCGATCGAAATGACAGCTGGTCCCGTCTTGAAGCCATTGTTTGGCTCTTTATTCATCGCATTATGATATGATTATGGAGTTCAACCTTTGATGCCAAAGTGAGATGTCAGCATTAGAAATGATATTGTAAGCTCCTTCTCATGGTCGAGTTCAAAAGAAGTATTACTTCAGTAAAATTGTCCAAGTCTTAAAAAATTAGTGGGTATTATCCTACTATTAGAATTTAATTAAAATCCGCATTAAGGATTTCCGACGCCCCTTTAAAGATTAACTTTGGATATCGGGATGTAGAAATTTTTCACATTTATAATGGTTCACTGATGAAGTTGCTTTATTTCTCGTTAATATTGTTTTTATTTCTTTCACCCGCCTGTGACACAGGCAAACAGGAGGATTCAATCCCGCTGAAAGCAGCTGAGCTGAATCAGAAAGAGCAGGAACTCCTGGCCCGTGAGCAACTAGTTGAGCAAAAAGAGCGAGAGCTCGCAAGGAGGGAACAGATATTCGATAGCGCTTCAAATAAGTTGCAGGATAGTGCTTCAAATAATGGTATAATAGATTCTTCATTGGAGTTACGCCCTAACATTCCCGGTTTATATAACGTAACTATGAAATGTACGCAAACCAACTGTACAGGGTCTGCAGTTGGAGATACGAAAAATGAACAATGGAATATTACGTATGAACAAAATTTTGTAATTATTCGGGCAATGAGCGACAAGAAACTGGTAAGGATATACAAAGGGAACTACCTTGTTGGCGGAATAGAGTTGGAAGCGCAGCCAGATAGTTTAACTGCATTGCCAGTTGGAAAAATCATTGTTAGGTTACAGGAAACAAAAGATAACCAGTTGGATGGGGTGCGCGAAATAACCAGGCAGGATGATTGCCGGGTTATTTATGATTTGGATTTAAAAAAACTGGAATCTTCCGCGCTTTAATTTTAGCACTATGATCTTATTGAATGCATTGGATTTTAGCTTACCCCTGAAAGATCCTGTCATTATTTTTTCCATTGTACTTTTCATCATTCTCTTTGCCCCGATTTTATTAAATAAAGTTAAGGTTCCACACATAATCGGCCTTATTTTATCTGGTATTCTGATTGGTCCATACGGATTCAACCTGCTTCTTCGTGATAGCAGCATTGTGTTATTTGGTACGGTCGGGTTGTTATACATCATGTTTACAGCAGGACTGGAAATAGATCTTGAGGAGTTTAAGAAAAATCGTATTAAGAGCCTTGTATTTGGAATTTATACTTTTGTAGTGCCCATGGTGCTGGGTACAATTGCAGCCTACTATTTGTTGGCCTTCGATCTGCCTACCTCGGTATTACTTGCCAGTATGTTTGCCTCCCATACTTTATTGGCTTATCCGATTGCCAGCAGGTATGGTATTACCCGAACGAGAGCTGTAACCCTAACAATTGGCGGCACAATAATAACAGATATCCTGGCGCTGCTTGTTTTAGCTGCAATCGTCGGGATGTATAAAGGTGATATTACTGCGGCATTTTGGATACAACTGGGTGTTTCATCAATCATTTTTGCGGCAATCGTCTTCCTGGTCTTTCCTATTATAGCCAGGTGGTTCTTCAAAAATTTCAACGACAATGTGTCGCAGTATATATTCGTTTTGGCGCTGGTTTTCTTTGGTTCCTTCCTTGCCGAAGCGGCGGGCCTGGAGGCGATTATCGGGGCCTTTCTCTCAGGGCTTGCAGTTAACCGGTTCATACCTCACAGTTCTCCATTAATGAACCGTATTGAATTTGTAGGGAACGCACTGTTCATTCCTTTTTTTTTGATTGGCGTAGGAATGCTGGTAGACTTTAGCGTCATTTTCAAGGGACTGGGAGCACTTAAAGTTGCAGGAGTAATGATCGGGATGGCAGTGCTTACCAAGTATATCGCTGCCTGGTTTACGCAGAAAACGTTTAAATTATCAGGAGATGAAAGACAACTGATTTTTGGTCTTAGTAATGCCCGGGTTGGCGCTACACTTGCCGTGGTTTTAGTGGGTTACAATGTTATATTGGGCGAGACCCCAGGGGGTGAACCTATTCGCTTGTTGAATGAAGACGTTTTGAATGGAACAATTATCATGATATTGGTGACCTGTACAATCAGTTCATTAGTTGTTGAGAAAGCATCACGAAAGATTGCGCTGAAAGAGGCGGTGAAGAAGGATATTGCTACAGAAGAATCGACCGATAAGATATTAATTTCACTTGCCTATCCTGAAACGGTGCACGATTTGGTTGATCTAGCATTTCTATTACTGCCAAATAAGCCCAAATCACCCCTGTATGCATTACATGTAATTGCAGAAAGGGGCTCTTCTCAAAGCAGCCAGGCTGCAGGGAAAAAAATGATGGAAAAGGCAGCACACTATGCTGCAGCAACCGACAACGCCATTATTCCACTTACAAGGTATGATCTCAATATCAGTAATGGAATTATATATACGATTAAAGAATATAACATTACAGATATTATTATTGCATTGCATCATAAAGCGGATGAAGGAGATACATTTTTTGGTTTGGTAACAGAAAAGATACTGCTGGGTACAAATGAAACTGTCTTCATTTATAAATCCGTGCAACCTGTTAATACCCTAAACAGGATAGTGGTTGTAGTTCCTCCTGAAGCTGAATACGAGAAGGGATTTCCTCATTGGTTCAATAGAATAACCTGCATATCAAAGGAAACCGGACTGCCTCTGATCATATATGCCAGCAAGCTTACCATGGAAGTTATTTCGAAGTTTAACCAGGCAAGCAGCTCCGCTCTCAACTTAAGCTTTAACAAGTTTGACGATTGGGCAGATTTTTTAATCCTTGCAAGGGAAGTAAAGCAGGATGACCTTTTTATAATCATATCATCCAGGAAGGGGTATTTATCTTACAACAGTGAAATAGAAAAATTACCTAAATACCTGAGCAAATATTTCAACCAGAGTAGTTACATTTTAGTTTACCCTTCCCAGATCGAAGATGGCTCAACATAAATAAATTACTATAGTTCATGATCTCAGCATTGTTAATGATTGTTTTTGTTTTAGGCTACACGGCTATTGCACTTGAGCACACCCTGCAATTAAACAAAGCAGCGTCAGCGCTAATTACGGGAGTATTATGCTGGACAATATACATCCTTCAAAGTGACAACACGCATACCGTTGGTGAGGAGTTATTGCACCACCTGGGGGAAACAGCATCCATATTGTTCTTTTTACTGGGTGCCATGACCATCGTAGAGTTGATTGATTCACATAACGGTTTCGACATCATCACGGAAAGAATTAAAACCAGTAGCAAGGCAACATTATTGCTGATCATCGCCACACTTACCTTTTTTCTTTCTGCCTTGCTCGACAATTTAACTACCGCAATTGTAATGACCTCGCTGTGCTCAAAAATATTGGCCGAAAAAGAAGACAGGCTTTGGTTTGCAGGTATAATAATAATAGGGGCCAACGCCGGGGGTGCATGGTCGCCATTAGGGGATGTTACTACTACAATGCTATGGATTGGGGGACAAATAACGGCGTTGAATATTATGAAACAACTTATTCTGCCAAGTCTCGTGGCTTGTATTATTCCCGCCTTGATTATCGCCTACAGGTTTAAAGGCACAACAATCGCAGAAATGCCCCGGTCGGTTTCTACTTTAAAAGAGAAAAAAGATGGAAAAATAGTACTCTTGGCGGGCATTGGATTTTTAGTATTTGTTCCCATATTTAAAACGGTTACCCATTTACCTCCATTTATGGGCATGTTGCTGGCCTTAGGGCTCATGTGGGTGATCACTACTGTAATTCACAAAAATAAAGGGCCGGAGATCGCAGAAAGTTTTACGGTTGCACGGGCATTACAAAGAGTCGATAGTCCAAGTATTCTCTTTTTCCTTGGGATTTTATTGGCAGTGGCAGCGTTACAATCGTTTGGCTTATTAGGGAACCTCGCCACTTTCCTAAGCAGTACACTTAAAAACGATTACTATATAGGAATCGTGCTTGGATTACTTTCTGCTATTGTTGACAATGTGCCGCTGGTTGCCGCTTCCCAGGGAATGTATGATTTGTCAGTTTACCCAACTGACCACCCTTTTTGGGAGTTCTTAGCTTTAACCACCGGAACAGGGGGAAGTGCAATCATCATTGGCACTGCCGCAGGTGTAGCGGTGATGGGGATTGAGCAAATAGATTTCATGTGGTACCTGAAAAAGATCGGCTGGTTAGCGCTGGCGGGTTTTGCGGGTGGCATCTTGGTCTTTTTATTACAAATGCAGTTGTAAGATTTATCTACTGCATGATCTTAATCGCCGTTCGTTATTACGAAATTCCCGGTCAATCCAGATTATATGTGAAGGTTAAAAGCACCTTAATAATACTCCTTATTGTTTATCTTATTGGTTGTACAGATAAAAGTCCCAAAGTAGCCGATACGCCAAGAGATACCACGGTTGGGTTTAACTGTCGCAATGCAGGTCCTTACAATGTATTCACCCAACATCCAGTCCTGTTAAAAAGCACTAATTGCAGCTGATTTAACGGTCGCTATTCTGTAAAATTGGTTAATTTTCGGTTTATTTTTACATGTACTATTCATCCAGACCATAACCAGACTTTGCTACTCAAAAACAAAAATGCCGTGATTTATGGCGCCGGCGGATCTTTAGGTGGCGTAATTGCCAAAGCACTTGCCGGTGCAGGCGCAACCGTATTTTTGACGGGACGACATATTGGTTCGGTGCAGAAAATAGCAGATGATATCCTTGCGTCCAACGGCATTGCGGTTGCAGACCAGGTGGACGCTTTAGAGGAAAAGGCGATACACACCCAACTTGTAAGCGTTCTGCAACAAGTGAGAACCATCGATATTTCTGTCAATGTTACCGGCACCGAAGTTGTTCAGAACATTCCTTTAGTGGATATGACGATGGATAATTTTGTTCGGCCGATCACTATTACTATGCAAACTCAATTTCTGACGTCTACTGCGGTCGGCAGGGTAATGAGGGAACAAGGGTCGGGAGTTATTCTTTCGCTGACAGCAACACCCGGTGGAATCGGATATCCTTTTACAGGCGGCTTTGCAGCTGTATGCTGCGCCATTGAAAGTTTTTCTAAAAACCTGGCTGCCGAACTGGGCATATATGGAGTCAGGGTTGTTAATATCCGGTCGGCAGGCTCCCCTGACTCCCGGGTATTTAAAGAAGCGATTGAAAATGAGCCAGAAATGATGAACAAAATCATCGGAAAAATGGAAGATGATACCATGTTGAAAAAACTTCCGTTGATGGAAGACATAGCCAATGTGGCGGTATTCCTTTCGTCTGATATGGCTGGAAAAATAACGGGCGTTACCGTTGATGTAACCTGTGGTACCACTGCCGGTTTAAACTACAGGGTTGCTCCGCTAATTTCACCAGACAACCAGGCCGGTCATAGCTCATAACAATTTTTTTCATTTTGCCATCAGGGCAAAAGGTATAGTCGCATATAACAGCCACATTTCACCAAAAAAAAAATAAATCATACTGAATGAGCAAGCCGGAGTGGATTGAAACCAGGAAGGAGTGTGATGTAAATGAAGAAGGTAAACTGGTTGTAAAGAAAGTAACGTTGGAACGAAGAAAGAGAATTTACCTGGGCCTTGAAAGAAAAGATATTATTGATATCTCAATTAGACTGATTTCTCTGGGTGCCATTTTCATTCCTCTTTTGTTGTTTTATAAACAACAGAAAGCTGAAAGAGATAAGCAGAAAACTTTCTTTCAATTGGAACTTTATTCCACCACTACAACCGAACTACATTCACTTACAAATAAGCCTTTGGGATCGAAGGAATTTGATCTGTCAAAAAATAAATTGCTGTATGAAATCTATCCGAAATTAAGACTACTAAGTGAAAATGTTGTCACTGACACTTTCCTGGTATTGAAAGACATAATTGGCTTCTCATCAATACTGTCGAAAGCATTTAATCATTGCGACACCCTGAAGAAACACCTGGGCAATTATGCTGAGTTGGCAGGAAATAAAGATGCAGGCAAATATGGAATCGAAACAGAACAGCTGCTATCGCAGTCTATGCAAAATGTAACAAATTCTCAAAGAGAGATTTTGCAGTGGACCACAGAAACGGAACCAGGCCGTAACTTTACCAAAGACCATAAGCGGAAAGTGGAGGAAGCATTGTTTACATTGCGTAATGATGTGGATTCGGTCTTTGAAAGTATGCGTTTGAATTCACTGGCTAACTATCCCTACGATAGACTGGATCGTCCTTCGTCTTCCATTGACTCCTTACATATTGCCGTTTCAAATTCTACAATTCCTGATCAATTGAATTTTTCATTCGATCGGCTCCACTCACTCAAATCGAATTACATTAGTCAATTAAATAACCAGACCCAGTATTATACATCGAAGCTGGATTCTATAATGGTGGAGTCAACAAAACTATTGTATAGCAAATAGTGTAGGCAGATCAATTACATCCAGGCATCTATTACAATCTTACTCTAATTTTCTCAAGTCATTCTTGTTGAGCCAGCCTTTTGATGTTTGTCCCAGGTGGTTTTTAAAAATAACGTAGACATATCCTTTTTTATCTTCCAGAGGTTGTAAAGTAGCGTTATTCCAGTGAATAATGAACGCGCTGCGGCGTGTACTTCCGTTGGGAAGATCATGAAAATACGCCTTAGATTTCACCTTGTATTCACCCAGGTAGGCTATGTCACGTTCTGATACATCTTCCAGTAAATTTATAACGGACGAATTCGCAGCTGCAGTTCGCCGGGTATTCAGCTCCTCTTTTCCCGGCAATGGAACATTAACGGGTGGGGTGTTTCTTCTTCCCGTTTGTAAACTGTCTTTTGATTTAGTCAAGCCTTTTATCGGCTGCAGTTTCTCTCTGGTTTTTCCGGAACTAGCTGTTGTATCAGTGCTAGTTGATAAGATAGGGGGCCTGGCAGGAGACGGACGCTTAACATTTGCAGGTAAGATAAGATAAGTAG
>JBBJOD010000586.1:0-3102 GCA_037721715.1 Chitinophagaceae bacterium
AAAACTAAAGAACTTAATGATGGTAGCAAACACCGGCATTACCCGGTTGGCAATAATCAAAATAAATTGGAATACCACCGCGAACCAGGCAGTAACGGTTCCGAGAACCAGGTAATATCTCTCCGCATTGCTGTATGGTTTGTTCATGATCCGTAAATTAACGAGGTTATCTTATGAAGATATGAATTGATAGTTGCTGGAATGAAATCAGTTGATCCGTTTGCCTGCTATTTTGAGATCCATTTAACATAACGTAATACGTTAAAAAATCCAGGGTTAACCTGGCATAGCATAAGTAACAGTAGAGAGAACAAAAAAGTACTTTCAGGAATTAAGCGTTATTTTAACCTCTCATGCGAAACAGGAAAGCGTTTCTTTTTGATATGGATGGAACCATGGTAGATAATATGCAGTATCACCTGCAGGCATGGCAAAAGATTGTTGCGGAAGCAGGCTCAGTGATGGAAGGAGAAGAAATGTTCAAGGAGCTTTATGGAAAAAATACCGAAATTCTCACAAGGATCCTGGGAACAAATAAGTTCACCATCAGCGAGATCAAAGAAATGGCAGACCGTAAAGACGCATATTACCGGGAGATCTACGGCCCACATGCTGTGCTAATACCGGGCCTAAGGGAGTTTCTGACGGAAGCCAAAAATCAGCAAATTTCTTTGGCAATTGCCAGTGCCACGCTGAACAAAAACGTTCAGTTTGTCATCGATAAGCTATCCCTCCAGACATTTTTTGATGTAATCATCAGCGGTTCTGATGTAAGCATTAGTAAGCCGGACCCGGAAACGTTTTTAAAAGCAGCTAAAGGGCTGGGTATATTGCCTTCTAACTGTGTTGTTTTTGAAGATGTGCCAAAAGGCATTGAAGCTGCAATGCGGGCAGACATGAAGGCCGTGGTACTACTTACCTCGCACAAAAAACAGGATTTTGACGGGTTTTCAAACGTAATTAAACTAATTACTGACTATCGATCTGTAAATGTTACTAATTTTTTATAACTTGCTTTTCTGACGTTCAAATTGAAAAAAACTGCTGCTATATTAATCCTGGCAATTTTCGCTTTTAACTGGTTTGGTTTCCGGATGATCACTTCATTATTTGAAACACATGCTACGGCTGTCCTCGAGCGTCAATTGGATGATAATCATTACGATGAATCTGAACTGATCTCTATAAAAGTTGCTGCCCATCTTCCCTATTATACCAATTCAAAAAGATTTGAGAGAATGGATGGTGAAATCGAGATCGATGGCGTTCATTATAATTATGTAAAGGGCCGTGTTTACGAAGATTCACTCGAATATCTCTGCATTCCTAACAAAATAAAATCTCAACTAAGCCGTGCTAATGATGATTTTTTTCAATTGGTGAATGATATTGAACAAACATCACAGAAAAAAACAGGCAGCAATCAACTAGCTGTGAAGAACCTCCTTACTGAATATTACGCGGGGGAAAATGGGTGGACTTTCATGTCCTTACAACTTGCCGACAAGGCTGAATATGCAAATTTTTCAACTTTGCTTTGCACTTCCTCCGTGCATCCACTGGAATTACCTCCAGATGCATAAGTATACACATTGATCGCTTTAGCACGCACTTTACAGTGCCTGGTTTCTTTTACTACAAATTATACATTTATGCGCGTATTACCGGCTATTGTGATGGCCGTTATCATCCTGCAATCGTGCAGGGATAACAGCAATTATGCAGCCTTTACACAAGACCCCTTGTTATACTGTAAAACAGTCAAGAGGCTGAACGACATTGTGCTGGAGAACAATTTCCCTCCGATGATCGGATCAAGAAATTACGTTTATGCGAATATAGCTGCTTATGAAGTAGTAGCAGCCGGTGACGACAGTACTTACCGGTCTCTGGCAGGTCAGATCAAAAGTATGCCTAATATGCCCAAATGGAAAGGAGGCAAGATAGATTACCAGCTTGCTGCCCTCCTTGCTTTCGTTAAAGTAGGCAATGCCGTTACATTTCCTGAAGGAAGCATGATGGAATATTACGAAAACTTATTAAAGGATGCAGAAGAAGCAGGGATGCCTGATGAAGTTAGCAGCAATTCAAAGAAGTATGCCGACGAAATTTCCGCAAGGGTAATGGCCTGGGCAAAAAATGATAACTACGCACAAACACGTTCTGCAGAAAAATACTCTGTACTGGAAGAAGAAGGAAGATGGGTACCAACTCCACCAATGTATGCGCAGGGTATGGAATCGCACTGGAGAGACATACGCACGCTGGTGCTTGACTCCTGCTCACAGTGCAAGCCACCACGCCCGCCAAAATTTAACATGCAGGATACAACCAGCGAGTTTTACAGGCAGGCGCTGGAAGTAAAAAAATACGGCGACAGTATAAACAGTGAACAAAAGCATATTGCTGATTTTTGGGATGACAATCCTTTCAAACTTAATGTTAGCGGGCATGTGATGTTCGCAACAAAAAGATTCTCTCCGCCTGGGCACTGGATGAATATAGCGGGAATTGCAGCTGAAAAATCAGGGATAGATTTCAATTCAACCGTATATGCCTATACGAAGACGGCGATTGCCTTATTCGAAGGATTTATTAGTTGCTGGGATGAGAAATACCGTAGCAATGTTGTCAGGCCGGAAACTGTTATCAATAAATACATAGACCCTGAATGGAGGCCGTATATTCAAACACCTCCATTTCCCTCTTATGTCAGTGGCCATTCTGTAATATCAGCTGCTGCTGCCGAAGTCATGACAGCTATTTATGGCGACAATTTTTCCTTTACAGATACTTCATCTACAGAATTTGGCATCGCTCCAAGGTCGTTTGGTTCTTTTCGACAGGCTTCCATCGAAGCTGGTATGTCGCGCTTGTATGGCGGTATTCACTACCGTGCAGACCTGGATGCAGGCAATGAAGAAGGCATCAAGGTAGGTCGGCTGGTCGTTGACCGTTTACTCATGCGGAAAAGTAAACCGACCACTGCCAGAACAATACCAAACCATCTAGGTAAAGTAAGTAACTAGTCTAACCAACTTTTCCAAAACCAGTTATAATGAAAAATATTATCACCCTGCTTTTACTCATCATTTCTAATCA
>JBBJOD010000001.1:0-37659 GCA_037721715.1 Chitinophagaceae bacterium
TCCTGCTCTTCCCTGCTAAAAGAAGGCGTTGCAATAAGTTGTTTCAGCAGGTTTACTGCATCTGCGTACAATTTCTCCGTACTCATAATATGATCCCTTTAACAGCAGTTTCATTTGTTTGTGTAAACGATTGCATCAAATGTAGATAACGAACCGATTCCTTCTTCCGAAGGGTTGATATCAGACTATCAGCGTGCCTTTTATAGCACTGGTTATATTCTGCAACAAATCTTTTGCATGTCCTATCAGCACTTCCTGTACGCCGGAATCAATAGCTTCGAAGGCATTGTCTATTTTAGGAAGGATACCTTCTGACAATTTATTATTTGCGAGCAGATCAGCATACATACTTTTTGTAATCAAAGCGATTGCAGACTCTTCATCTTCCACATTTGCGAGTACTCCATTTTTTTCAAAGCAGTATATTAGCCTGATGTCATATAAGGTAGAAAGACTGACCGCCAACACAGCGGCGATGGTGTCGGCGTTTGTATTGAGGATATGGCCCTTACCGTCGTGTGTTAACGGAGCCACTACCGGAACCAGGTGGTTCTCCAATAGAATTTGCCATACAGGTAAAGGCAAATTATTTTTAAGAATATCTCCAACAAATCCGAAGTCAATTTCTTTAACAGGTCTTTTTTCGGCAGGTATCAGGTTAGCATCGGCCCCAGTTAAACCGATAGCATTGCAATGGATGGACTGCAAACGGGCTACGATCTTTTTATTGATCAAGCCTCCATAAACCATCGTAACGAGGTCAATGGTATGTTCATCGGTGATCCGTCTTCCATTGATATATCGTGATTGTATTCCAAGTTGTCCGCCAATTTTAGTAGCTATCTTGCCGCCACCATGTATAAGAATTTTCTTTTGTGTGATATTGGCAAAATCATGCAGAAACGATTGGAGAGATCCATCATCATCCAGTACATTGCCTCCAATTTTTATAATAAAGAGTTTTTCCATTTTATACACTTTCGTATGGAGTGACTACATTGACAAAAGTATCTCAGACAACACGGCCTGTGCGGCCCAGACCCTGTTGCCAGCCTGCTGGGTTACAAGGCTGTTGCTGCTGTCTAGAATTTCATCACTCAATTCAACATTTCGTCTTACCGGCAAACAATGCATCACACGGGCATTGCGGGTGAGCCTTAGTTTTTCTTCCGTAAGCATCCAGGCCGGGTCGTTGTTGTAAATTTTGCCATAGTCATTATAGGTGCTCCAATTCTTCACATACACATAATCAGCATCTTTCAAGGCATTATTCTGGTCGGTAGTAATGGCTGCGCCCATGGTAAACTCCGGCGACAGCTCATAATCTTCAGGATGGGTTATGATGAAATCCGCTTCACCCCAGGCATTTATCCATTGAGCAAAAGAATTGCTGACACATTGCGGCAACGGCTTTACATGGGGTGCCCATGACAATACTACCTTAGGCTTACGGTCTTCCACAAACGTTTCCTGGATGGTGATGATGTCTGTTAAACTTTGTAATGGATGCAGGGTGGCACTTTCTAAACTGACTATCGGCACTCCTGCATATTGCATAAATGATTTCATCACCAGCTCACTGTAGTCATCTTCCCTATTTTTTAAAGAAGGAAACGTTCTAATGCAAAGAATATCGAAATACTGGCCAAGCACAGGTGCGGCGTCTTTAACATGTTCTACCGTATTGCCACTCATGATGGCACCCTCTTCAAATTCAAGCGCCCATCCCTCTTTGTCAACATTAAAAACGATGGCTTCCATACCAAGATTGATAGCGGCAACCTGGGTACTTAATCTTGTTCGCAAACTAGGATTGAGAAACAACAGGCCAATGCGTTTGTCTTTGCCCAGGATTCGGTCTGAGAATGCATTGGCCTTGAAGGCAAGCGCTTTAATGACAAGGGCATTCAAGTCATCCACATCATTTACCGAAGTAAAGTTTTTCAATGGTGTACTGTTTTTAATGTGTAGAATGCGAAGGCTGTCAGCTGTCAAAAAATAATACAAGTACCGGTTGAATCTATGCGCCATCATTCACCATTCACCCCATCACTCATAACCCATAACTCATAATTCATAACTCATATCTCCTCGCTTAGCGCCTGTAAGAAAACATCCGCCTCCAATCTCGTAATATTCAAGGCAGGTAGCAAACGAATCACATTTGGTTTTGATTCGCCGGTAAAAATGTGATGCCGAAATAACAGGTTTTTCTTTACACTTTTCATCTCTTCCGGAAGATCTATTCCTATCATCAAACCCTTTCCTCTCACCTCGCGAATATTGGGTAAATTCTTTAATTCGGCGATTAAATATTTGCCGATTTCCTCTGCATTTTGCATCAATTGGTCCTGATCTATTACTTCTAACACCGCGAGTGCTGCTGCACAGGCCAGGTGATTTCCGCCAAAGGTTGTGCCCAGCATAAAATGCCTGGGTTGAAATTTTGGTGCAATGGAAATAGCTGCAACAGGAAACCCGTTGCCCATCCCTTTTGCCATCGTATAGATGTCAGCATTCATCCCGCTATAGTCATGGGAGTAGAACCTGCCGCTTCTACCATAACCGCACTGTACCGAATCTGCAATAAATACTGCATTGTATTGATCGCAAAGCCGGCGTATATTTTGAAGAAAAGAAGCTGACGCTTCAATAATTCCTCCAACTCCCTGTATTCCTTCAATGATAACTGAAGATATTTCGTTTCCTGTAAACGCTTTTTCTAATGCCGCCTCATCATTAAAAGGAAGAAAAATAACGTTATCGGTCTGGTTGATTGGCGCAACAAGATTTGGATTATCCGTAACAGCCACCGCCAGGGATGTTCTGCCATGAAAGGCTTTACTGAAAGCAATTACTTTCTTACGTCCGTTATAAAAAGAAGCCAGCTTTAAGGCGTTCTCGTTAGCCTCGGCGCCTGAGTTACAGAGAAACAACTGGTACCCCTCTTTTCCGGAAACCTCTCCTAGTTTATCTGCTAATTCCTGCTGCAAAGGAATATGCACCGAATTGGAATAAAAGCCTACTTTATGCAGCTGGTCCTCCAGCCGCTTCACGTAGTGCGGGTGAGTGTGACCAATAGAAATAACCGCATGGCCGCCATAGAGGTCGAGGTATTTCTGACCCTTATCATCCCAGACATAAGAGCCTGCGGCCCTTTCGATAGTGATGTCGTTAACAGGATAAACATCAAATAATTTCATATATTTTTTATGATTGCCATTTAAATCAGACAGGTGAGCCGGGAACTTTATCGTATTCTCCTGCTCTGCAGGAATTGGTTCTTTAAGCATAATTAATGATAATTTGTTGATGATCGAGCGCTAAAAAAATCCCGCCTTTAGTTGTAACCCGGCTGTTTCCTCCAGGCCGAACATCAGGTTCATATTTTGTACTGCCTGCCCGGAAGCTCCTTTGAGGAGATTATCCATTGCCGTATGCACCACCAATTTGTCTCCTGCTTTTTCTAGCTGGATGACACATTTATTCGTGTTAACTACCTGTTTAAGAAAAATAGGCATTTGACTTACTACAGAAAATGGGTGTGTTTCATAATAATACTCATACAGTTGTCGCAATTCCATTTCACTCTTGCCGCATCGCAATTGGGAACTTACAAAGATGCCTCGTGTAAAATCGCCACGCCAGGGTATAAAACTTACATCAATATTACCGTCCGGTTGTAGTTGTTTTAGTGATTGCCCTATTTCGTTAAGGTGTTGATGTGACAGTGTTTTATATGCCTGTATATTATTGGCCCGCCACGAAAAATGCGATGTAGACTGTAGCCCTTGTCCGGCACCGGTAGAACCAGTTATACCCGTAGTATAAACATCTTCCAATAACCCGGCTTCTGCCAGTGGCAACAGCCCTGTTTGAATGGCTGTGGCAAAGCAACCGGGATTGGCAATATTCCTCGCATGCTGAATGGCTGATCTATTCAGTTCAGGAAATCCATAAATGAAGGGGTGACCGTTGACAGACTGGGGGTGGCCGTTCACAAACAGTCGATGATCCTGCGACAAATCTATGATGCGGATGTTATCGTCAATTGCATTTTCCTCAAAAAATTTCTTTGCATCGCCATGTCCCACACATAAAAACAATACGTCCACCTCGCTATTCATAACAGAAGAGAAAACCAATTCCGATTCTCCCAACAGGTCACTGTGAACAGTTGAAATTAGTTTACCCGCATTGCTGTTGCTTAATACAAAACTAAGGGTAGTGTTGGGATGATTCAACAGTATTCTCAGCAGTTCTCCTCCTGTATATCCTGCCCCACCGACGATACCTACTCTTATCTTGTTCATGATATAATCTTAATCGATTCAACCGCCTCTAAGTCGACAACATTGTTACAATAATGCGAATGTGAAAAGCAATCTGAATGATGTAAACTAAGTTATATATTGATGAAGCAGTCTACTAAAAGTTTTGATGAGAGCTGAAAGCTGAAGGCTATTGGCTTTCTTTCACCTGGTGCCAGATCATTGTCTGGTTGCCAAATATTTTTGTGAAGCCCCTGACATCCTCGCCCGTCCAGCCATTGTTCATCTCACCGTATTTGCCATATTTACTATTCATCAGGTCAAGTGAAGATTCGATTCCTATTACCTGGAAGCGATACGGCAAGAGTTGCACAAAAACTTCACCGGTTACATGTTGCTGTGAATTTTCAAGAAAGACTTCAATGTCTCGCATCACCGGATCTAGAATCTGGCCTTCATGAAGCCAGTTGCCATAAAATTGAGAAAGCTGGTCTTTCCAGTTCAATTGCCATTTGGTCAGCACATGTTTTTCAAGTGCATGATGCGACTTTAGAATAACCATGGGCGCGGCAGCTTCAAATCCTACCCTGCCTTTTATACCGATAATGGTATCACCCACATGGATGTCACGGCCTATTCCAAATGGACCTGCGATAGACTGCAAAGCCTGGATAGCTTCAACCGGGTGTGCGAATATTGAATCATTGATACCAGTTAATTCGCCCATTTTGAAAACAAGCTTCACCTCTTCCGGTTCAGTTTTAGTTACCTGCGTTGGCCAGGCAGATTCTGGCAGTATTCCTTTTGAATGTAATGTTTCTTTACCGCCCACACTAGTACCCCATAAACCTTTATTGATTGAATACATTGACTTCTCGAAGTTCATCTCTACCCCTTTTTCTTTCAGGAACCTTATCTCATCTTCACGGCTTAACTGAAGATCGCGGATCGGGGTAAGGATCTCAACACCCGGAATCATAATATTAAAAATCATATCAAATCGAACCTGGTCATTACCGGCACCTGTACTTCCATGCGCTACAGCATCTGCGTCTATTAGTTTAACGTGCTCGGCGATAAAAACAGCCTGGCTTAAACGTTCCGCACTTACACTCAACGGATAGGTGCTGTTCTTTAAAACATTGCCATAGATCAGGTATTTTATAATTTTCTCGTAGTAACTTTTTACTGCGTTGACGGTGGTGTGCGACGTTACCCCCAGCTTGTAGGCGTGTTGTTCAACCTGGCTTAACTCATCTTCAGTAAAGCCACCGGTATTAACAATAACCGAATGTACTTCATATCCTTTTTCTTCACTCAGGTACTTGACACAATAGGATGTGTCGAGCCCACCACTAAAACCCAGTACAACTCTTTTAGATTGGTTCATGACAGGATAAATGGCCCCTTACCTTGCTTTTAAAAGTTAAAGAAGTAATGTAGAATAGATTTGGGCCTTATAATGCCGCCTCCCTGACGCCGTTTCAAAAATTTCAATAACCGGCTTTGTTTGATGTGCATGAAACGTTCATATATTTTGGAGTTCTGCTTGAAATCCTGTGCGGTTTCAACAGGCTCGTAGTGATCTGCCGGATCGTATAGCATGGCAGTACACATGCAGTTCTTTCTTTCCTTACTGATTAGAATATCGTAGTTGACGCAGCTTTTGCAACCAGCCCAAAATTCATCATCATCGGTGAGTTCAGAGTAGGTAACTGGTTCGTAACCGAGATCCGAATTTATTTTCATTACTGCAAGTCCGGTAGTAAGTCCGAATATTTTTGCATCGGGGTACTTCTCCCGGGAAAGATCGAACACTCGTTTCTTTATTTGCTTAGCCACACCGCTCTTACGAAATGCGGGAGAAACCACCAGCCCGCTGTTGGCTACAAATTGATCATGTCCCCAGGCCTCAATGTAGCAAAAACCCACCCATGTATTATCCGTTGTGTAAGCTATCACCGCTTTACCTTCTTCCATTTTTTTTTCCAGGTAAGCAGGCGAACGCTTTGCTATTCCTGTACCTCTTGCCTTGGCAGATGCTTCCATTTCATCGGTAATTAAAACGGCGTAATGTTTATCTTCGGATGCAGCCACCCTGACGATAATGCTTGATTGTTCCAATTTATTAAAATTGAATAAATGAATAAAACAAAAGAAATTACGAACTATCTAAGAAAATATTACGGGGATTTTTCCACTGATAGGGGCAAAGTTCATTTGCTCGTCCTATCAGTAACCACGTCGCGCTCGGGAGAATGTGGTGAAGCTGAGTGAGGAAAATGCAACCCTTGAAGGAATTGTCGCCGGGTTGTAATTAATAAGAATTGATTTTTTCTGCAATTTTATTATGTATTATTAAATACTAACGCTTATTAATATACAAAAGTATATTTTTTTATAATAGGGTGACTTAAAATAATTATTAATCCTTTGTTAATCAGCTGTCAAGTTAATTCAATGGATAATAGTACCTGGTTAAACTTTAGATTGAATTACGAAGCTCATTAGTTGATCCGCAATCTGCCTGTCGTTACTTAGCCGGGGCACTTTATTTTGTCCGCCCAGTTTTCCAATACTTTTCATATAATCGATAAAGCCATTTTTCTGCACTGTTCTTATCTGGAGCGGCTGCAGAATATTGCCACCAACCAGGTCATCGTAATAGAGGTTTTTATTACGCAGATAGCCATCTACTTTCAATGCAAAGCTGCTTACATCACGTGGCGGGTTCTCAAATTCCACAAACCACTCATGGTAACTTTTCTGGTTATCTTGTGCTATAAAAGGTGCCACTGTAAATTCTGTGATATGCAATCCTTCTTCCAGCGCAACTTTCATCAGGCTAAATTCTACCTCTTCACCTATTACATGTTCGCCAAACGCCGATATAAAATGTTTCACTCTGCCTGTTACAACCAACCGATATGGATTGGTTGAAAGGAACCTGACGGTATCGCCTACGTTATAGCCCCATAGTCCTGCATTGCTATTAATAACAAGCACATAATTTTCACCTGGCCTTACATCTTTAAGCTGCAGCCGTGTGGGATGATCGTTAAGGATTTCAGTAGCGGGTATAAATTCAAAAAATATTCCACTATTTGTATTCAGCAGTAATCCTTCTTCCCTTTGAGAATCCTGAAAGGCAAAAAAGCCTTCCGAGGCTGGGTAAGTTTCAATGGTAGCCACTTCTTTCCCGATGCTTTCCAGCAACCGGGCCTTGTAAGGTTCAAAATTAACACCACCATGTGCCAGTACCGAAAAGTTCGGAAACAGTTCGCTGATTTTTTTTCCACTAACTTGGGTAAGGCGGTCAAAATACATTTGCATCCAGGGCGGTATACCGCTGATAAGGGTCATATCCTTACTAATTGTTTCTTCTACAATTCTATCCAGTTTCGTTTCCCAGTCTTCAATACAATTGGTTTCATAGCTCGGTAATTGGTTTGCACGCAAATACTTAGGTATATGATGGTTCACTATACCACTGAGCCTTCCTGTTGGCACGCTCCCAACGCGTTCCAATTCCGGCGAGCCGGAAAGAAAGATCATTTTACCGTCTGCAAACTTATTGTTTCCAGTTTCTGCCATATAACACAACAACGCATTTCGTGCAGTGTCAAGATGGTTTGGAATTGAATCTTTAGATATGGGGATATATTTGATCCCGCTTGTAGTGCCGGAAGTTTTAGCGAAATATATCGGCTGTCCCTTCCATAAAACATTGTGCTTACCTTCTTTTATTTGCTCGATATAAGGCTTGAAACCTTCATAATCCCGAATCTTGACTGCCTGCCTGAAATCTTCATAACTCTTAACATCTTTAAAATGATGATCGTTTCCAAAAGATGTGGGGGTTCCTGTTTTCAGGATGTTTTTGAAAATCGCCTCCTGGTCTTCTACCGCAGTAGACATAGACTTCTTTACCTGCTTGTATATATAGGCCGCAAAGGGTTTTGCGAAGAGTGATTTAAATTTCATAACTAGTTCCCGAGAAATACGCACAAACCTACATTAAAAAGCATTAAGTGGAACTACTAAGGTAATTACTATCGGAAAGGAACAACTAAAACCTAATTTAACAATTTTTAGGATGAAGGTGCATTTTACTTTTTTTTGACGATCGTTCTCATTTCCAAATAAACTCCTTACCTTTGCCGTCCTAATTTTCAGAAGTTATGTTAGCAATTGTTAGAATATCCGGTAAGCAATTCAGGGTTCAAAAGGACCAGACATTGTATATTCCGCAGGTAGAAGGTAACGCAGGTGATCTGATAGAGTTTTCAGATGTATTACTCTTGCAAAATGATAATGACCTGTCTACCGGCAGCGATGTGAAGGCAACTATCAAGGCAGAAATCATTAGTCATTTAAAAGGTGATAAAGTAATTGCCTTCAAAATGAAGAGAAGAAAGGGCTTTCGTAAGAAGCATGGTCATAGGACGCATTATACCCGTATTAAAATAAGTGAAATCGTTTAAATTTCTTTTTATTCGCATTTACTAAATAAGCATTTAGCATTTAAAAACTTTTTATATGGCTCACAAAAAAGGAGAAGGCAGTGTAAAAAACGGCCGCGACTCACAAAGCAAACGCCTTGGTGTTAAAATATTCGGCGGACAAGCTGCCATTTCAGGTAACATCATTATTCGCCAGCGTGGCACTGTTTATCATCCCGGCAAAAATGTAGGTCTTGGAAGAGATTTCACCTTGTTCGCTTTAACGGATGGTGTGGTAGAATTTAAAAAAACTCGGGCGAACAAAACTCTTGTCTCTGTTAACACAACTGAAGCTATCGCATAGAAAAAAAATTACACAATAAAAAATATTTTTGTCAGTTAAGCAGAAGTTTTTACTTTTACTAGTGTATTTTTTTTACTAACTATTAAATTCTAAAAACATGGCCACTGCAAAAAAAGCTGCTCCTAAAAAAGCTGCTCCCAAAAAAGCTGCTCCCAAAGCTGCTCCTAAAAAAGCCGCTGCGAAAAAAGCTGCTCCTAAAAAAGCTGCTAAAAAAGCTGCTCCTAAAAAGAAATAATATTTCTTTCTAAAGCAAAATAGCAAGTCCCGGAATTTCTTCCGGGACTTTTTTTTTGATACGATCAGTAGGTACATTGAGTAATGTCACAATGATATAACCAGGCAAAAGCAGCGCTGGTACTGGTTCTTAAGGCTTCTAATTCTTTGAGACTACTTTCATTCAATAAAGGCGGATGCAAACACAACAGTAGAATCGGCAAATATAAATCTTAAGGCTTATTTCGTTCACTACCAGAATAAATTTGGATGACTCATTCAAAGGCAGCCTGAATAATTATGATTGCTTAATTTATTTCCTACTTTTATTACGCAATTATTTTCCAAAAAACCCTTATGCCTTCAGATAACTTTTACATAGCAAATCAGTTTTCCATGCTTTCAAAACTCATGGAGATACATGGAGAAAATTCTTTCAAATCAAAATCTTACTCAATCGCAGCCTTCAATATTGAAAAATTACCGGTAATAATCGGAGATATTGATCGTCATAAAATATTTTCTTTTAAGGGTATTGGCGATAACATTGGAAAGAAAATCATCGAAATTTTAGAGAAGGGCGAATTGTCTCAACTTCAGGATCTAATTAAGAAAACTCCTCCCGGCATAATAGAAATGTTACAGATAAAAGGATTGGGCCCTAAAAAAATTTCTGTAATCTGGAAAGAGATGGAAAAATAGAGTCTGTCGGTGAATTGTTATATGCATGCAATGAGAACCGCCTTTCACTGATCAAAGGCTTTGGAGAAAAAACGCAGAAGAATGTGCAGGAAGCTATTGAGTTCTACCACAAAAGCCATGGATGCTATCTATACTCGGAAGCGGAACAGTATTCTCATGCAATTACTCAAAAACTAACAACCGCTTTTACTTCTAATAAGTTCGAGCCGACAGGCGAATTGAGGCGTCAATTGGAGATCATTAACATACTGGAATGGGTGACTACCCTCTCGAAAACGGAGCTAAGCAAATTTTTTGCTTCGCTACTATTTGAGTGTAAAACAGAGAATGAAAACAGTATTGTTTTTAGTGGTACCGAAGGGCTTGATCTCAAATTTCACCTAACTACGGCAGATACATTTACCCAAGTACTGTTCGAAACCAGTGGCAGTGAGGAATTTCTCGAGGCATGTAGTCAAATGCCAAATTGGAGTAACAGATCCAGCATGTATTCGGAAGAAGCGCTTTTTTCCACTTTAGGATTACCGTTCATTCCGCCTTATCTCCGGGAAACTGTAGGCGTAGTTGGTCTAGCTGATCTTCCAGTAATTATTCAGCCACATGATATTAGCGGAATTGTTCATTGCCATAGCAACTGGAGCGATGGCAACCATAGCGTTGAAGAACTGGCTGAAGCGTGTATTGCGCTGAAAATGGAATACCTGGTTCTTAGCGACCATAGTAAAAGTGCGTTTTACGCCAATGGTTTGCAGGAAGTCCGTATTCATTCGCAGCAGGAACAAATTGTTGAATTGAATGAAAAATTAAGGCCGTTTAAAATATTTAAGAGTATCGAATGCGATATCCTTAATGATGGCTCTCTCGATTACCCCGACGACATTCTTTCAACTTTCGACCTTGTCATTGCATCTATTCATTCCAATTTAAAAATGACTGAACAAAAAGCAATGTCACGATTATTGGGTGCAATAGAAAATCCGTACACAACAATTCTCGGCCATATGACGGGTCGTTTGTTATTAAGCAGGAGTGGTTACCCCGTAAATCATAAAAAAATAATTGAAGCATGTGCAGCTAACCATGTTGCAATCGAACTGAATGCACATCCTCGTCGGCTTGATATGGACTGGAGATGGATCAGTTATGCAATGCAGTGCGGCGTACTTATTTCAATTAACCCCGATGCGCATTATCTACATGGACTTGATTATACACGGTATGGTGTTTTGTCGGCTCAAAAGGCTGGCTTAACAAAAGAAAAAAACCTGAGCAGTTTCAGCCTCAATGAATTTGAAAAGTATTTGGCTGCGACAAAAAAAAGGAAAGGCATCTAAGGTTCATCATTTCGGTGCGCGCACTTATGACACGTTTCATCGACCCTGCCAGGCGCCAACATGGCTATTTCAAGACATGAGATTCCGCAACGGATATCTGGTCCTGATCCCAGCACCTTCCACCTAATTAGCAGTCCTGATAACCGGCAGCTCAACAAAAAAAGAAGCACCCTTGCCTTCAATTGTTTTAAACCAGATATTGCCTTTGGCTTGTTCTACAATTGTTTTACTCATTGCCAGTCCCAGTCCTGTACCAGATGACTTAGTAGTAAAATTGGGTGTAAATATTTTAGACTGCATCGGCTCTGGAATCCCATCGCCGTTATCTGTCACAGTTATAATAACCTTGTCAGCATAAACTTCCTCTGTTACAATCACCAGGCATTTTCCGCGGCTGGTACATGCTTCGACAGCATTCTGGAAAAGATTTGTAAAAAGGCGATTTAATTGGGTTTTATCGGCCCGGACAAGAATACGCTGATCCAGTGGTTTCCATTTAAATTGCAGGTTATCCATGGATTCATAAAGCGATGAAAGAGAATATAGTATGTCATGCAGGTCAAATACTTCATTACGTACGTTGCCAATATTGGCGAATTGAGAAAAATCTGCCGCTATCTTCGATAAGTGATCTATTTGCTCAATCAAAGTCCGTGCAACATTGGATGACAGCTCCTTCACGTTAACCGAATCGTTGTCTATTGCTTTTTGCAAATACTGGATACTTAGCTTCATGGGGGTTAATGGATTTTTAATCTCATGCGCCACCTGCCTGGCCATCTCACGCCAGGCACCTTCCCGTTCACTTTTTGCAAGGGCCAGCGCACTGTCTCCAAGCTTAACTACCATTTTGTTGTATTCCTTTACCAAACCACCAATTTCATCATCCCTGTTCCAGGCAATCTCTTCATTTAATTTGCCAAGGTTTATCTCTCTCATTTTATGACCGATCAGAAGGAAAGACGATGTAATTCGGTTTGTAATAAACAGGGCAATTACACCAGCAACAAGGAAAATAAATGCATTAAGGTTAATGATGGTAACCAGGAAATTTGAAATCTCTTTTTTCAGTTCCTCCTGGGAAACAAATGACGGAATGTTGAGGTAAGCATAAGCTTCACCGTTAGGATACCTTACCGGGCTGTAAATGCTTTGATAAACCACATCACCCATTTGCTCCTGGTTGATGTATTGAACCAGTTCTTCCTTGCTCATGTGGTAATATGCCTGCGGGTTCATCTTAGTACTTAAGATACCCTCTCCATAGATAAATGGGTTTGAAGCAACCTGTAATGTACCATCGAGTTCATACAGGTTGATTTCTGCGCCGTGTATTTCCGCCACATCTTTCAGCAATCTTTCTAGCCTATCTTTCGGATCTGTTTCATAAAGCATCAGTTCGTCAATATACTCTTCCTGGTCCTGGATCTGCTTTTGTATGTCGTTGGCCATTATCTGGATGGCTTTACTCAGTCGTTCCTGGTTGTTTTTATCATAGCGATTGTTAAAAAATATAATAGTAGCTACTCCTATTACCAGGAACGAAAACAAGCTGATGAAAATAATGGTACCATGGATCTGCGAGCGAATGTTTAACTGCCAGTATTGCCTGATAACAGACCAACGCATCCTTGATTGTATCAGCAACGTGATGATCCTGAATATAGCCACCAACAGTAAAAATGTACTGAAAATATAAGCAAAGAGCGTAATGGCTTCAATAAAATAATTGTCTTTTTTTGCAAATATTACCACCTTGTCTTTTCCTTCGATATACCATAATTCGTCATAACCGTTTTTATTATATTGCTTAAACCCCTGCTTGGGAACGTCGGTTTGCCGCAGATGAGTAGGAAAAGGATAGTTGTTATAATAGTCAAACAGTTCTAAATTGTTGTAAACCGCGTAAGAATAAATGGGAGAATACTCTGGCAAAAAATCCTTGTTCTGCCTAAAAAGTTCAGGCACCAACGCATCGCTCTTATATCGCTTGGGATCATACAAAACGAAAAAATAACCAATTGCCTTATCGGTACTGTCTAACACCACTTTTTTAAAAATGTAAGAATATTTATCGAATGCTTTTTCAAAATACCGGACATCATTTACAGATGTAAGTTTGCCTTCAATTTCAAAAATGGTGTTTAGCGTGTCAAAAGATACCGGTTGCCTGTTAAACAACGGCGATTTACCGGCATCGAATGTGTAAATCTTGGTGTCGAAAATATTAAGGAAAGGGCTAAAATTTTTTGTCGCAAGGCTATCCTTCAGATAAGTATTGGAAGCTGCAATTTTAAACCGGTCAAAATTGTGAAAAAGGAAATCATTATCGAAGTACGTCAACGCTATGCTTATTAACCTTTCGCCAGTAGGATCAGCCTGGGTAGATAATTTTTCTGCGGTACGCTTGCGTTGATCCAATTCAATTTTCTGGTTCTCATAGATTATAATAATTGAAATGGAGATGGAAAAAATAAACAACCAGAATAAAACTATGGAGATATTCAGTTTATGAAAGAGACCCGAAAAAACGCGTCTCTGCATCAACCATACATAAACCAGCAACCAAACCAAAGCGTATAAATTCAATTCTGTAACCGGAGAATGACCGATAAGCGTTACAATAGAGAGTCCTGCAATTGCAATAATAATGAACAACCCGTACTTTCTTTCTATTAATAATGGCTCGATCAGCCTCAATGTTATCTTCGACAGAAAGAAAAAAGCAAATGAGATACTTGCAAGCACCAAGAAACCGACAAAACTATAAACATTCAGGCTAAAAAAATTAGTCACATTGAAAGATATTCTCGCATCAGCAATTAAACTCTGGATAATATCAGCGCCTGAAAACGTCAGAATCACCAGAAGAATAAGCGAGCTAAGAACTAAAGGCCAGCGCCAGCGAGAATCTTTGAAGGTAGCCAGGGTTCGTTTCCCCACTACATTTCTTATAAATATCACTACCCAGGAGAATAGGAATGAATTAATAAGCAAATCGCCCAGCGAATTAAGGATGTACCCGGAGCTGTAAATACTTGGATGAAACAATTCGTATTGACTAATGCCTACCAGCCTTGGAAACAGGTAGGTAAGGGCTCGGAGGAATATCAGTGTTCCAATCAAAAAAATGATCCCGGTAAGATACCCAACAGACCTGGCAATATAACCTGCCATATTATTTAAGAAGATGAGCAAGAACAATACGGCAATTAAGCCCAGGCCCAGTGAAAACCAATTGCTATTATTTTCGCTATAGGCCGGTTTAGAATATAGGTGAAACAACGTGTTTCCATAAGAACTCTTTACAGGATAGTTTGTAGGATTTGGTGATATCCCAATCTTTTTTTCTGCCTGCCTGTGCTGGACAAATTCTGTTTTAAGGCTGTTTATCTGGATAAAGTATTCTTTGTGGATCGGTATCAGCCCTATTACAACAATGTTTTTTCCATCACTTAGATGAACAGTGCGGTGCATAAATTCATACTGCCCGCTAGGTAGCTTTGCGAATCCACTGTTTTCTTTACCACTAAGTATTTCGGAAGTAGGTAATGCGTATTGGTTATTCCAGAATTTTAAGGTGATAAGTCCATACAGGTGCGGTTCGTATACGTATACCCCATACTGCTTCTCCGTAATAATTTTCAGGTCATCTTCGCTATATTGCTGGCTGGCCAATCTTCTCAGTAAAGAGGTATCACGGATTATTCCGTTGAAATCCTTTTCCTGTCTTTGAATGTATCTTTCAATGGATGTTCTTAAATACTTAATCGAATTAAAATCTGTCCAGTAATTATTAATGATGAAGGCAATGGTAAAAAGCCAGGCAGCAGCCAATAAAAAATACGCATTCCTGCGTAATTCCATTTGTATTAAGTTCTTCAATAAAGTTATTTTTGTAATTTAATTGCATTCCAGATAGCATCCATTTCCGAAAGACTCAAATCAGGCAACGACCGGCCATCCTTTGCTGCCATTTCCTCCATCCTGTTAAATCGATCAATAAACTTCTTGTTTGTTTTTTCCAATGCATTCTCAGCATCTATCTGCAAAAATCGTGCATAGTTGATCAGTGAAAAAACCACGTCTCCGAATTCCTCTTCAATTTTAGCATGTTCGTTCATGCTTACCGCTTCTTCCAGCTCGTTCATTTCTTCCTCTACTTTTTCCAGGACCTGCGTCTTGTTCTCCCATTCAAAACCGACCTGTTTAGCTTTCTCCTGTAATCGCATTGCCTTTACCAAAGCAGGCAGGGACTTTGGTACGCCACTAATAATTGAAGCTTTGCCCTCCTTCAACTTCAATTTTTCCCAGTTGCGCTTAACTTCTTCTTCATCCTTTACTGTAACATCTGCGTAAATATGAGGATGCCTTGTTATCAGTTTGTTTGCAATGCCCTCTATGACCTCCTGCAACGTAAATGCAGATTGCTCGTTGCCGATCCTGGCATAAAATAATATATGTAACATAAGGTCGCCCAACTCCTCTTTTATTCCCTTCCAGTCCTGCTCTGTAATGGCGTCTGCCAGTTCATAAGTTTCTTCAATGGTCAGTTGTCGAAGGCTCTGTATTGTTTGCTTACTATCCCACGGACACTTTTCACGAAGTTCGTCCATGATTTCCACCAATTTTGAAAAGGAACCCTCCAGCGAGTTAGACATACAAAATTTTAAAGTTAAAATACAGAAAATAAAAAGAAAGCGATAAATAACATATATATATAGTGGTTGCAATCATAAAAATATTTACCCAATCCCATCCAAGTGACTTCTTCATTTTAAGAAAAGCAAGGTAAACTAACCACGAAATAAAAGTGAAAATGATAAATGAATGCTGAATATTGCATAGTCAACATAATAGAATAGAACGCGCCTTATAGAAAGCAACTTAAGCAGTAATGCAAATATAAGAAGCGATACAAACAGAAGTCGGGGAACATAGGGATGAATTCTGACAACCAGGTGTAAAAAAACCTTTAGGATCTGTTTGCATTTTTTTATGATTTCCAACTGCTTATTTACCATAGTTCTTTGAAACCAGCCATTACGCTTACCAGCGGGCAACAACGCCTGGGCAGAATCGATTGTTAATGTTGAACATTGCAAAAAAACTAGAATTCAAAATGAGTACTGTCATGTAAAAAATGAGTCACTAGGCTAAAAACAGCTTCTTTAGGTGAAATATTTTCCTGCACGCGCGAATGAAAAAATCGACCATGTAGTTTGGAGCTGCAATTCAAATAATTTTTTTCTTATCTCACACGTGAATGTGAAATTTATACTTTTAATTAAAAATAACAAGAATTTAGTAGCAAAATAAAGTATTAATTGACCGGGATTTCCGTTTATTGCATAATGGCTAAACGTCAAATCAATATCAGGGGCATTATTGTAATGATGCTTTTAACGGCAACCTCTCTGACTGCTTTGTGCCAATATTATTACAAAGACCTGGAGACTACTAAACAAATTAATGATACCTATAAAATTTACAAGACAAACAAAATAAACCTGGTAACATTAAAAAGCTTCCAGGGAAAGATTCCGGTTACCGAAGGATTTTTGTGTGAACAGAAAGTAAACTTGTCCAGGAACCAGGTGTTTACTTATACCAAAACATCTGACCTGGGAGAATCATTTTTTACCGCATACTATAATGCTTTAGGGTTACTTACCAGGACAACGGACAGCAGCCAGGAAGCAGTGAGTACTTCCATTTATACCTATGATACCAGACAGCTACTTGCAAATTTGACTCATACAACCCGTGCGGGAGACAACAGTTCTTCCACTTCAGAATTGCATACCTGGCAATATAATACTAACGGCAAGCCACTGACTATGACGCGCATTAAGAATGGAACTGATTCCACGTTGGTAGCCTTCACGTTGGATGAAAAAGGCAATGTAATAGAAGAGCAGGCAACTCATAAAAACAGGGTGTCAGGAAAGTATTATTATTATTTCGATGAAAAGAATCGCATGACGGACGTTGTTCGTTTCAATGCAAAAGCAAATCGCCTGCTTCCCGATTACATGTTCGAATATGAAGAAAGTGATCAACTGTCGGCCATGACGATTGTACCCGAAGGAAGCAGTGATTATCAAAAATGGTACTACACCTATGACGATGCCGGCTTGAAACTGGTTGAATTCTGTTATAATAAAAAGACAGAACTTTTAGGCAAGGTTGAATACAACTACACGGCAGGCAGGTAATCGCCAGGTAATCTCCACTGTCAGCCCGAAAAATGATACATTGCACCTCGCTCGGCTCAGTGTCTTTTGAGTGCGGCCATTTCCGGTTTTTACACTCATCTGTGATTATTTGATACTGGTTGCAGAAAGCAGGAAACCATTGTATACAATCATCCATTACAAAAATCCGGCTTTTAACATTAATTGCTTATTCATCCTGCATTACCGCTATTATATATGCATCAAAGCGTAAGCCGCAGGTATTTACGGGGCATTGACACTGATTTGACATTCTGACTGATTACCATACTTGGGGAAAAAGGGTGATTTAACGCTAGCTAACATTAGTGAATTGATATATTTTGCGCAACAATTAGCTGGCAGCTTGGGCCTTAAGGGATTTCCGGGGAATGTGGGTCATAAAAAAAGAAGTCCCTCGGTTGAATGCACCAGTAACAAATTATAATTTACAAGCTGAAAACAATATGCATGCAGACCCAGAGAGAAGTCATATTATATATTATCGTTACAGGGTTTCTTTTCTTTATATTGATCAGTTTTATTCTAACGATGCTCTTTTTTCATAAAAGGCGTCAGATTAGTTTCCTGAAAGAAGTTGAATTGATCAAAGCAAATTTTGAAAAAGAGCTGCTTAAGACACAACTGGAAATTCAGGAGGAAACTTTTCAGCATATCTCACTTGAACTTCATGACAATGTCGGCCATTTTCTTTCCCTCGCAAAACTACATTTGACAACGTTGAATGGCTCGGTACCGAAACAAGTGAACGAAAAACTGGAAGATTCAGTTCAATTGATAACATGCTCGCTAAACGAAATCCGCAATATTTCAAGAAGCCTCAATACAGAAAATATCAGGAGCAACGGGCTTATAAAAACAGTTGAGCAGCAAGTGGAACAGCTTCAGAAGTCGGGTCAGTTTAAGATTAACTTTATAGTGAGTGGCAAAACCTGTTATATGGACGATCAAAAGGAAATAGTTCTTTTCAGGATTGTACAGGAAGTACTTAACAACATTGTGAAACATTCCAATGCTGCCGTTGTAGACGTTAGAATGGATTACGATGAACACCACCTGTGTTTGAATATAACTGACAACGGTGTAGGGTTTAACGTAGAGGATGCTCTAAAACAAGAAATGCAAAATTCGTCTGGCCTGAAAAATATCATTAAAAGAAGTTCACTCATCAATGCTGTACACCAGATAAACAGCGAGCCAGGCAAAGGAACAATCATTAATATTATTACTCCATACTAGCCAGGCCCTATATGAACAACAACCATCCAACCATAAAGATTGCACTTATAGACGATCATGTTCTTCTCCGTGATGCCCTGGCGGGCGTAATATGCAACTTCGAGCATTGTATGGTAACCATAAGGTCAGATAATGGTAGAGACTTCATTGATCAGTTAAGAAATCATAATATACCGGACCTGGTAATACTGGATATTAATATGCCTGTAATGGACGGTTATGAAACTTCTAAATGGATTAAAGATAATCACCCGGAGCTGAATGTTATCATCCTTACTATGTTCGATTCAGAAATTGCATTGATACGTTTATTACAGGCGGGTGTAAAGGCGTTTTTAAAAAAAGACACCCACCCTAAAGAACTTCAATTTGCAATTGAATCTGTATTTGAAACCGGTTATTATTATTCTCAAAACTCTTCTGGAAAGCTGGCAAATGTTTTTAGAAATCCCAGCAGGAATTATACCTGCAACCCGGTTTCGCTGACAGACAACGAGATACGGTTTTTAAAATATTCCAGTACAGAGATGACTTATAAGGAGATTGCCGGGCAGATGTTTATCAGCCCCCGGACCGTCGACAATTACAGGGACTCTTTATTCGAGAAACTAAATGTCAAAAGCCGGGTTGGCCTCGCCATGTATGCAATAAAAAATGGGATAGTCAACTTTTAATAATGGCTGTTTGCAAGTTAGTCAATCAGCCTGTTTCTCATTCCATAAACAATCAACCCGGCGATTGTTTTTGCTCCAACTTTAGACTTCATACTTTGTCGGATAGTTTCAACCGTGCGTGGACTTAAAAACACCTCCTTAGAAATTTCGTTGGTGGTTTTGTCATCTGCAAGCAACTTCAAGATTTTTACCTCTTTGTCTGAAAACTTTACAGGATTAGGGTAAAACTGCCTTATATTCCGCCTATTTTGTAATTTAGCCAGTACGGCTTTATTTACTACTTCGTTAAAGTAAAAATCATTGTCTACACAGGCCAGTATCGCCTGAAATATTTCTTCCGGGGCAGAAGTTTTGGTCAGGTAAGCATTTGCACCCATTTCCATGATCATTGTAATCATTTCCTGGTTATCATACATCGTCAAAACAATTATTTTCAATTGTTCATATTCCTTTCGAAGTATTGGAATCGCATTTATGCCATCTACCTCCGGCATCCTGATATCCATTAAAAGTACATCCGGACGAACCAATTGCATTTTATCCATAAGGTCCTTACCGTCTTCTGCCTCCCACAAGATGCGCAGGCATTCCTTTTCCTTTAGAGCCATCCGGATACCATCACGAAAGATTTTATGATCGTCGGCTATTGCAATCTTGATAATTTGATTAACAATCATTAGAAAAGTTTTGATAATTAGCCGGTAAGTGGAGGCTAATGCAGGATTTACCGTAGTAAGACATCGTCAGGTTAGTTTATGCTGTTATGGTACAAATTAAATTTGGCTTATCACGAGTAACCATACGTTTTAAATTAAAACATACGAATAAATCCTTAGTAAAATATACATATAACGAGTATATTTTACTAAGTTGCTATTGATGTTATAGGTTATTACAATAGACATTTCATTGGCCGGTTTAAGAATCTAAATCGACCATGGGCGCAAAAGTCGTTAAAAAGCAAACATTACCCGGAAATCTCATTTCCCCAATGATTGCACAAGGTTATCTTAACGTGATATTTAAACATTAATTGTCAGATTCTAGACTCAAATTTCTAAATAGCATTAAACAATGCAATTTCAAGATCTGAATTCCTGGCTTTTTGTAATCTGCTTGTTTACTTCCACTATTATTCTTATTTTTAACTTTAATAATTTAATTGACAATAGCAACGGTAAAATTACTGAAAATAACAGGTATTTTTTCTGAAATTTTATACGTAAGCATACTAGGCATTTCCCGTAAAAATCGCTCCCATCTTAACTAACAGTAATCTTTGGTCCTTTATTGAATAATTTACCCTGTTGCATATCATTATTTTTTGGATGTATTTCGTAGTACAAAATCAAAGTAATCCAAAAAATACAACTATGACACCAAATCAACTCACTAAGAAATGCCCAACAATGGTTGGTGAAGAAATCAGTCACGAACTTGGCGCAAAAATGGTTAAGGACTTTCAGGATGCAAATCCTCAGGAGATTACTGCAAATGATATAGGAAGAAATATAATAGATAGCATACTGGCACAACCGGGATGCGCAGGCATCAGGTTTTACAATGCAATCAACGAGATGGGCCGTAAGACCCTCGTATATGTTGGTATCGATCATCATGAACAAATAATAACCGAATACGTAACTGTTAATACCAGTGGGCAGCTAACGACTCAAAAAGGTATAGTTGCAGACCGCTCCGTGCCACCTACAAAGCCGCCTATTAGCAAAGACATGGATACTATTTGGCAGTGGTTTTAATGATATCTTAAGATAAAAAAAGCATTGCCTATATTTGAGAAACTTTCAAACGTTTGTTGGCAATACAGGTTAGCATATTTTCATCCTTATTACTCATAATTGTTTTTCTAGTGTTCATTAAAAGGAACAGGGGAAAAAAATCATGGGTAATTTTTTTGTATACTATAAGTTCTTTTTTATTCGATGTTATTTCGTTCCGGACGTATGAAACTGCAGAGGTTTTAATGCCGAATATTTACCTTTATGGGCTTTTCACTATAATTGAATATTCTTTATTTTCTTACTTTTTCTATTTGAGTTTCAGGAACAGAAGTTCCAGACTCTTTCTCGCTCTGTGTTCTCTTATTTTTCTACTTGCTACAGTTTACAGTATTATCTATTTGAGAGACACTGAATTTGATTCGTTAACTGTTTCTTTATCAGCTGTGCTTATTCTCATATTAAGCATATTATACCTGTATGAACAATTGAATGATATTAAAATAAGATTTATAAGTTCCAGCAAGAGCTTCTGGCTCGTTGTAGCTTTTGTAATGTATGTATCGTTAACCTTGTTCCTTTTTATCGCGACACCCCATCTTCCGGAAGAAGAAACGGAGAGTTTTTGGCGGATTACAAATATTGCCAATATCTTAAAAAATTCTCTTTTCGCAGTTGCTTTTATTAAACCACCGTCTAAAGACGACCTTGTATGAATACCCAATCACTTAAACTTTAAAATTTCAATTTCATTTACCTGCTTCTTTACCTTCAAATATTACAAGCGAAAGCGGATAACAACTTGTTAAGGCTAATTTTATCAGGCACTATCGGCATGCTTACGCTGGCGATCGGTCTGATTACGTTTGTTATTTTCCACCAGCGCAGGGTAATCCGCTACCAACTTACTTTACAGAAAATGGAGGAGCAACAACAAACTGTTTTACTCAACGCTTCTATCCAGTTGCAAGAGGAAGAAAGGCAGCGACTGGCTGCAGACCTGCATGATGATGCAGGACCATTATTGGCGACAGCTCGTCTTTACCTTAATGAAAACCTGGTAAACCTTGAGAAACCTACTCAACTGGAACATATTTCTGCAGCAAAATCTATTATTGACGATGCCATTCAACTAATTCGCAACATTTCACATAGCCTGATGCCGCCGACATTGAAAAATTTCGGACTCGAATCAGCAATCAATGATCTTTTCCAAAAAATAACCGGTTCCGGAACTATTTCAGCGAGTGCGCGCTTTCACGATTACCAAACCCGGCTTGTTCTCGAGAAAGAACAGATTGTTTTCAGGGTTTTGCAGGAACTTGTAAACAACATTTTAAAACACAGCCATGCAAGCTATATTCATGTAACACAAAATTGTAATGGTGAAACTTTTTATATCCATTTGCACCATGATGGCATTGGATTAACCCAGGCCGATTTTGAAAAGTTAACTAAAAGTTCAGGAGGCCTTGGATTGAAGAATATACATAGCCGCTTGAAAGTGCTAAAAGGTAAGATCTTATTTGAAAAAGACATATCCCAGGTTTATTTCAAGATAACCATTGAATTGCCCAAAGAAGAAGAATTAGTTACCCAGTAAATACAGAAGTTTTAATATGCGTATATTTACCATTATATACCTGAATTCATGGGAATAATTAAAGTAGCTATTGCCGATGATCATAAGATATTTAGAAAAGGGGTGATCCTTTCATTGCGGCCTTATAATAACATCAAATTTGTTCAGGAAGCTGATAATGGCCAGGAACTTATCGATGGTTTGGAGGCATCTAAACCTGATGTTATACTGATGGATCTCCGTATGCCTTTTAAAGATGGTATTGAAACAACCAAATACATTACTAAAACCTTCCCGAACATTTTCATTTTGGCATTAACCATGTTCGAAGACGAACGCTTTGTTAGCCACATGATGGAAATAGGCGCAAATGGATACCTACTAAAAAGTGCTGATCCCCAAGAGATAAAGCAGGCAATTGTAGAGGTCAGCGCTAAAGGATATTATCTTAGCAACTTCGTTAATCGCATACTGCTAAAAAAGTCTCATGCTAAACACAAAGTTGTTCCTAACCTGAATAGTGAATTAACCATCACTGACCGTGAACGTGATGTATTGAAGTACACCTGTATGGAATTTACGGCCCAGGAGATTGCTCTGAAGATGGACATAAGTCCCCGAACAGTAGAAGCGATCAAGGACCGGCTGATGGAACGCTTTGGGGTTAAAAATACCGCAGGTCTTGTTTTCTTTGCTGTCAAAAACAACCTGATTGATTGACCAAATGATCAATGCTGCTATATGTATCCAACTTCAACTCTTCAGCATAGAAGTCATATAAGGAGTTTGCAATTTCCTCATAAGAGATCCTTCCAAAAATTCACCTAATTTTATATTAAAGCTTTTTACCGCTAGAAATTTTTCTCGAAGGAAAGTGATCGCAGTTTCAACCCCCTCACTGCCAGTGCTGAATCCGTTCACAGCGTTTTCTTCGTTCTTCTCCTGGTCATCCTTTAGATCCATTATGTCATCCATCAATAACAATGATGGAACAAGGGCATACCATTTTTCAATGATGGTATTTGTTATCTTTCCCGGTAAATCAAGATAACATAGAGTAAATAAAAAAGTATCTGCCCTGTTAAGGGCTTTGTTGTTCGTTCCGAGGTTCTTGTACATTCGCAGATCGTTCTCAAAATATTCCAGCAGGTCGGTATACAATGGAACATTTTTCACCTTGTTTTTACACAATGCTTTGCAATTAGAAACATGAGTTTGAAATTGAATCAGCTTATGCTCATGCATTGCGGCACTGTGTAAGATGGCTTCCATCAATCTGATATACTCTTCCTCCAATAAATTTTCAATGCTCACACCGCATTTGTACTGGATATCAACAAAAAGAGGAATGAATAAATAGCCGGTACCACTTGATACATACAAATACTTTTCCTTCCAATACAGATTTTCAACTGGTACATTCCGATCTACAAAGAAAGCGGCTATTTCGAAATCAAGTCCCAGGTTTTCGTGTAAGTGATGTTTGCTTGTGAACATACTGTGCCCTTTAATAAATTAAGAAAGCAAAACGGTTCAATTTAACTTAGAACTTATTTTACAGGCAGAGGTTTTGCCAGCGTATCTTTGGGCATATACATGGCATGTCTTTCACGCTCGGCCTTTTTGCTTAAACTATCAAACACTACTTTCAATATATCAGGTCTGCTTGCGTAATAATTAAAGCTGGCTGAAAATTGTTTCTCAGTTATCTTATGAAGCGCAAATACCTGCTTGTATAATTTTAAACGTTCGGTATTGATATTCTTAGCGGAATCCTTTAACAAATAACCGGTGGCAAATTCATCTACCTGGATCATGTCCCACAATAGGGTAGTCATTTCACGGGAGGGAATGACTTTGGGATCACGGCGATCGCATCCAAAGAACAAGAAGATACATATTACAGGGGCCCACTTATTCATTTCAATTCCTGGTTATAGTTGCCGGCATTAGTGATATCCAGTCTTGCAAGTATCTCCAGCGCCCTTGACCTTTCATCTGGCGGAGCCTTCTTAAATATTTTTATGAATTCATTGCTTTTACCCAAAAAGAAAAACTGCATGATCATAGAATTTGGAATTTCCTTATTCAGGTTATTCAAAAGATTTAATGTATTCAGGATCGCGTTACGAGCTTCGATTTCCTTATCGTACATGTTATCCATACCTAAATGATAATAACTGTAGAATGCATCATGTACAAGCGTATAACGGCTACTTGTAAGGTTTTCCATTAACCAGTAACGGTTTCGCTGCCCATCAAAAGCACGCCAGCCAATTATTTCCCTTCCGTCTGGCGCATTATTTACAATACTTTGCGCCTTCTGGAAGTAAGCATCCCCTCCGCGCAGTGCAAAGGAATCAAAGTCGAGTCCGAGAATGATATTTACATAATACGCCAGTACAGCCGTGAGATTTGATGCTACAGGATCAGTACCTGAAACCCTGTTTTCATTGAACTCCAATGGCTGGTATTCTACATATCGAAAGGCTACATTTTCATCGATGTAATTGATAAGTGGCGTTTCATAAGAGGAATTGAATACGGGGCGGGCAGCTTGTATTGTCAGCGAAGATTGAAAGACATTATTTTCTGCCTGCGTAATGTTCAGTAGAAAATTACAAACAATTCTTTCGTTGGGTTGAAAATTTTCTTTTGTCCATTTACGTGAATTAAGAAATGTATTAAGTGCTGACTGCAGGGTCTGAAAAACCTTCCTGTCAGTTTGCGAACCTACCCTACTTGCGTTTACAGTGATCCTGGCCTGCAATTCCTGGCTGTAAACCGATTGCCTAGCATTTAAAAGTAACAGAATAACGAAAGGAAGTACTCTAAGCATAAAAAAACGTTATTATCGTGTCAACAATATCCCGGGCAACCAGTTCTTTGGGCTTCTTATCAAATATTATCTCACTGCCATTTTTTTCGTAAATAGTTATGCGGTTTGTATCATGGCCAAAACCGGCACCCTGGTCATTTAATGAGTTAAGCACCAGCATGTCTGCCTGTTTCGTGGATAATTTAATCAACGCATTTTCTCTTTCGTTATTTGTTTCCAGTGCAAATCCGACTAAAAACTGACCGTTTTTTTTTCTTTTTCCCAATGTTTGAAGGATGTCTTTGGTCTTTATAAGTTCTAAGGTAAGGGTATCCTCTTTCTTTTTTATTTTATTGGTTGCAACTGAAATCGGTGTATAATCAGCCACTGCTGCTGACATTATTGCAATATCATTATCATCAAATTGAGCCAAACAAGCATCATACATTTCGTTGGCTGATTTAACATGAAAGGTGTGAACGTTTGGATGATCGATGGAGAGGATTGAAGGCCCCAGAACAAGATTAACTACTGCTCCCCTTTTTACCAACTCCCTGGTCAATGCCAAGCCCATCTTTCCAGAAGAGTGATTACCGATAAACCGCACCGGGTCTATCGCTTCATAAGTAGGGCCTGCCGTTACCAGTACTCTTTTTCCTTCCAGGTCCATTTTCCGAAAAATGCTGGTTGAAATATATTCCAGGATAGCCTCAGGTTCAGCCATTCTTCCATCACCAATTAAACCGCTGGCAAGTGAACCGTTATCCACAGGAATGATATGATTTCCTACATTCTCCAGGTGTTTGATATTTTGCTTTGTAGTGGCGTGTTGCCACATATCTTCATCCATTGCAGGAGCAACCACCACCGGGCACGTTGAAGACAAGTACGTAGCTAACAATAAATTGTCACAAGCGCCATGAGCCATTTTAGACAAGGTATTACAACTCAGAGGAGCTATAATCATCACATCTGCCCATCGGCCTAACATGACATGATTAGCCCAGGAATGCGCCTCAAATAAATCTATCATTACCTCATTACCCGACAGCGTTGATATAGTAAGAGGAGACACAAAATCTTTAGCCGCTGCGGTCATAATGACTTTTACCTCGGCTCCTGCTTTTACGAACAGGCGAACCAAAAGAATGGATTTATATGCTGCGATACTACCGGTAACTGCCAACAATATTCTCTTACCCTTAAGCATCTTTAAAAATATACAATTTATTATCTATTTACAGAGTGCTGCCTAAAATAAAAGCGGCAGGAGTGCTGCCGCTTTCTAAAATTTTAATCGAAAGACTCTTAACTGAACAAGTTGTCTTCGTTCTTACGATGATAGATTTTTTCTTCCATAAATTCCTGCGTTGCTAACAAGGAAGGATTGGGCATTCTTTCGTAAGCCCGTGAAATTTCAATCTGCTCCTTGTTTTCGTGTATTTCTTCCAGGCTATCAGTATGACTTGCAAATTCCTCCAATTTATTGTGCAATTCTTCTTTCAATGAAATATTTATCTGGTTTGCTCTTTTAGCAATAATTGCAATTGATTCATAAAGATTACCGGTTTTGTTTTTGATATCGGTAAGATTTTTGGTCTCAGCGGTATTGCTGGTATTGGAACTAAGTTGCCTTCTTAATTTGCTCATTCTTTAACGCTTTAATATTATTTTGAGATGAATTGAGAAATCTTACTATTTCCTTCTGCAAGGTACTGCTTGCAAAACGGTCATTAAAATCGTTGCATTCAGTAATTACCTGTTGGTAACGTTCCTCTTTTCTTTCGTCCACACTTAAAGTGGCAAATTCGAAATACGACCGTATCACCTGAAACTTATATGCATCGCTTTTCTCAGATTCGGGAAAATTATTCATTAAGTTAGTGAAAGCAATAGCGGACGCCCTGTATTGTCCAACATTAAAATACATTTCAGCATTTTTTGCTTCTTTTGCTTCAAGCTTTACTCGGCCCCTATCAATAATCCCCGTAGCTTCTTTTATTCTAGCTGAGCCCGGGTGTGAATTAATGAAAATTTGCATCAGTCCGATTGTTTTATGAGTATTCGTCTGATCCAATTCTATCTTAGGTGATTGTTTATAATAACAAAAAGCACGCATGTAATCCATTTCTTCTGCCTTCGCACTTGATGGAAAAACTTCGACAAAGCCTTTGAAAAGATTTTCCGCGTTCATATAATCACGTTGATAATACGCGCAATATGCATACTTATAATATACATCTTCAAACTTTTCCGTTCCTTTGAAAACTGGAAAAAGCTCTTCATATAACTGCTGGGCGTAATTGTACTTCTTCTTCGAATAGTACTCGTTGGCCATCTTTAATTTGTATTCGTAGTCAGTACTTTTCTGAACTTTTGCAAATTTAGAACAGGAACAAAGAACGACGGATACTAAAAGGAAGATTGATAAAATTCTCATAAAGACCTGTAAAGTTAACTGATTTGAGCAAATATGGTAGTAAATTATTTGCTAGCCAAATTTGCATAGTTAAGGATTTTACAAAGCACGTAATACGATTTTTAAAATTTTATGCATAAATGTAAAAACCCTCCATGAAGGAGGGCTTTACTTTCTATGAAATTATTTATAAATTATCTCCTTCTCAAGTTAGGACTTGGAGCAGGTGCAGAATTTGGAGTTTCATCGGCAAGAGCTTCTCTAAGATCTACCGTGTTTACGTCTCCATTTGCTTCACCGTACCTGAAGATGAACCTGTCAGTACTGATACCTTCTTTTTCAACAAGGTGATTGATTACTGCATTCACACGATCCCAACTAGTCTGCTGTGCAGCTTTGCTTGATTCGCCATAACCAACCACTGCAATTTTACAGTTTGGATTATTACGAAGAGATTCAGCAACTGTAGCAAGAACTGCTTTGGCATCATTGCTTAGTGCAACTGTACGACCTCTGAAAGAAACACTTGGAAGATTTCCCATGTTACAATTTCCTTTTATTCCACCAGCCTTTATTAATGAATCAAGTGTTGCGCAGCAAGCAGGCTCTGGACATTTACCAACACCATCTGCATCTACAGGCTGGCATTGCGTAGGAGTAACCAGTTCCTTGTCTTTGTAATCAGGAACACCATCACCGTCGGTATCGCGGCTTACACCATGAGAATCAACCGGGGCACTTGTTGGTGTATTGGGTTCAAGATCAAATTGATCAGTTATGCCATCAGCGTCTGCATCATCCAAAATCGGCTTTGGAAATTTCATGTGCTTAGGAGCATTCAATTCGCTGTAAGCATAATCCAAAGGATTCATCCACCACAATGGAGCTACGGACTTTGAACCCAAGTTGAAGTTCAAGCCAACAGATAAGTAATTATAAAAATCATTGGCTGGAGTAAGGATACGACCACTATTGAGTCCGTATGTATTCTGCCAGCGTTGACCATCCAAAAGATCATTGAAAGCTGCAGAGAACCTATCCTCAATGGCAAGGTTAACTCTTTTTCCAAGGCGGAAAGCTATACCTGCTCCTATTGAAGCTGTTGGTGTTAGGGACTGGTTGTCACCCAAAGTTGCCTTACCTGGCTTTTCAGCATTGCTTTCATAGCTATCACCTATGTTTAAAGTGTTCTTTAGGTAATCGCGAACATCTTTTCTGTTTTCAAAACCGCCACTAGCTCCGGTTGGAACACCTGTAAAACTATAATTGGTGTTAGAAGCATTCAACGCATCTACTTTGGTATTGAACATTGCTACACCGACTCCAGCAATAGCATAAACTACTACGTTAGACTTGGCCTTGTGAAAATTAATATTATTCATTGAGAAGAGTGCTTCCAGTTGCAAATCCTGAACCTTTGCTTTGTAGTTGTCAAAAACAACAGCATTTGGCGTAGCACGGTACCTTTGAAATGGCTCGCTAAAGCCTGCCGTTTTAGGACTGTAGCTTAACCCTTTACCAATACCATACATATATTCAAGTCGTAAAGAAACCACATAACCCAAAGCTTTTCTTATGTGAGCACCGAAGCCCGCTGAAAGCATGGAAGGCACATCGCCTGCGATGGTAAATAAACCACCCTTTATACCGATTTCCCATTGATTCTTTGGTTTCGGGGGGAAAGGGTACGCATTGTTCCTGAATTCGTTGAACTGTGGTAAGTTTCTAGTTGAAATAAGGGAAGAATCCAAGACATCGTAGGTTGTTCCCACCTGGGAGAACGATGCCGTGGCAAAGAGGCAGAATATGCCAATTAAAAGAGAGTACTTCTTGTTTTCCATGATTAAATTTTATAAACGAATAATTAAAGGTAATTCATTAAAGTGCAAAAATATCATTTGACAGGTATCTACCAAATTTATTTAAGCACAAATATGATATTAACTTCAACAAAATCAATACCAAGACACCAATAATATGAAAACTGTTGCTTGCTAAGAATATTTATTCATCGCTAACTTTGCCTTTCTAAGTGTAATTTGCTTTCCAATTTACAGAATGAAAATATCACAAGCAGTAATAAACGAAGAACTCGCTATTTTTGAATCAACGTTTCGCGAGTCAGTAAGAAGCAACGTTCTGCTTTTAGATAGGATAATGAGTTTCATCGTAAAAAGAAAAGGAAAGCAGCTTAGGCCGATGTTTGTATTACTTACTGCAAAATTGTTCGGGCCAGTAAATGCATCTACTTACCGAGCCGCCTCCTTGGTAGAAATTCTTCATAATGCTACCCTGGTGCATGACGACGTTGTGGACGAGTCGATGGAGAGGCGGGGATTTTTTTCTACGTACGCGTTATGGAAGGCCAAGGTTTCTGTTCTGGTGGGCGATTACCTTCTTGCTAAAGGCCTTTTATTATCTCTCGATAACAGTGATTTCCGAATTCTGCAAATTCTTTCTGAAGCAGTTCGACTAATGAGCGAAGGTGAATTACTCCAGATAGAAAAATCCAGGACGTTAAACCTCCGGGAAGATATTTATTTTGAAATCATCAAAAACAAAACGGCATCGTTGCTTGCTTCTGCATGTTCCGCCGGTGCATACTCGTCAACGCAAAATGAACAATGCGCTGTTAAAATGCGTGCTTTCGGTGAAAATGTAGGAATTGCTTTTCAAATAAAAGATGACCTATTCGATTATGGAAACGAAGACATCGGTAAGCCCACGGGAAACGATATCAAAGAAAAAAAGATTACCCTTCCTTTGATATATACCTTAAATAAGGTAGATGCATCCACGAAAAGAAAATTGATCTACCTACTCAAAAACCGGAACAGGGATAAAGAAAAAGTAAAGGAAGTAATAGCTGAAGTGGTTAAGGCCGGCGGTATCCAGTATGCTACAGCTAAGATGCTTGATTATAGGGACGAGGCATTGAAGATTCTTTATGAATTTCCAGATAACCAGGTACGCCAGGGACTAGAAGAACTTGTCAGGTTTACCACCGACCGGAAGTATTAACAGCCATCTGCGATCGGCTATCAGTTTCCTACTCTCAATATCTTCTTTGTATTTATGGTTTGTAATTTTCGAGACAACCAACAGCTATTGACTAATAGCTGACTGCCGATAACCGGAATCCGGTATTTCTTATCAAATGTCAACTGTTTGTCAATAAATTTTAACTTCATTTGTAGCGACACCGGATAACGAATGGAAAGAAGATGGAACATATTGCAGGCAGATCATGATAAAGTAAGTGCTTTACAAACCGAATTAAAGATCGATCCTGTTATTTGCAAAATGCTCGTGTCTCGGGGTATTTTTACCTTCGAAGAGGCACGCCTTTTTTTTCGACCCGACCTTTCTATGTTACACAGCCCCTGGCTGATGAAAGATATGAACAAAGGCGTTGACCGTATTTTACAAGCTATCAACAGGAATGAAAAAATCCTGGTTTTTGGAGATTACGACGTAGATGGAACTACCTCCGTAGCTTTAATGTACCAGTTTCTTGAGAAAATTTACAACAGCGCTTATTTAGACTTTTATGTCCCTCACCGTTATACCGAAGGGTATGGCATAAGTAAAAAAGGAATTGATCAGGCTTATCACAATGACTTTACCCTTATCATTTCCTTAGACTGCGGCATTAAATCATTAGAATTGGTCAGCTATGCCAAAACGTTAGGTATCGATTTTATCATTTGCGACCATCATATGCCCGGTACGGAACTGCCAGACGCTGTTGCCATTCTCAATCCAAAGCAGGAAGATTGTGCCTACCCTTACAAAGACCTATGTGGTTGCGGTGTGGGTTTCAAACTGGTAACAGCACTGGCAGAACGTCTCGAACTGTCTAAACAGGATGTAGAAGGTTACCTCGACCTGGTAGCTGTAGCCATCGCTGCAGACATAGTGTCAATTACTGGTGAAAACCGTGTTATGGCTTACTATGGTCTGAAAAAGATCAATGAAAATCCCTGCATGGGCATTAAGGCCCTTATTCACTTAAGTGGCTTTCAAAAAAAAATTCACATAACAAACGTAGTCTTTATCATAGCCCCTAGAGTGAATGCGGCAGGGCGGATGGACGATGCAACGAAGGCCGTTCGCATGTTTATTGAAAAAGACTTCGACAGGGCCCTGGTCTTTGCACACATGCTGCATTCTGATAACACAGACAGGAAGGAAGCTGATTCAATAATTACCGAAGAAGCATTGGCTCTAATCGAATTAGATCATTCATTGTCAACGCGCAAATCCACCGTTGTTTTCAAACCACACTGGCACAAAGGTGTTGTTGGTATTGTAGCTTCGAGGTTGATAGAAAAGTACTACCGGCCAACAATTGTATTAACAAAAAGTGGTGAACTTATTGCCGGAAGCGCCCGTAGTGTACAGGGATTCAATTTATATGAAGCCATTCATGCCTGCAGGGAACACCTTGTGGGATATGGCGGCCATTTTGCTGCTGCTGGCATGACGTTGTTGCCAGACCAGGTGGAAGCGTTCATCACCAAATTTGAAGAAGTGGTTTCTTCAACTATTCTTCCGGAACTGCTGGTGCGTCAAACAACCATCGAAGCAGTAGTAAAATTTAAAGATCTTACCACTTCGCTTTACAGAATCATATGCCAGATGGAGCCATTTGGACCTGGTAATATGAGGCCGGTACTTGTTGCAAGAAAAGTAGTTGATAGCGGATTTTCAAAGATGTTAAAGGAACAACATATCAAATTCTCCCTTTTGCAGGATGATGTTATTTTTAACGGGATCGGATTTAATATGGCGGAAAAATTTTTCATGCTCCAGGCAAAAATGCCGCTTGATATTGTATTTACATTAGATGAAAATGAATGGAACAACCAAAAGCAATTGCAGCTTACCATAATTGACTTTCGTATTTCAGCACCGTGAAATTTCTATATTATATCAGGTATTTTGTGTACATCGCATGGAACTGGAACTTGCGGCTGGCTTTATTTTCAATTTTTCATGAAATTCGCGGTGAAAATAAATACCACCTTAACACGGTGAGGTTAAACGACCTGCAAAAGCTGGACGTGTCGGGCAAGAACAGGCAATCCGCAGAAGTATACCAGGCTGCCAATTACTTTCTACTAGAGAACATTTTTGAGATGCTGCAGCAGCTAAATGTGCCAGACGGATTTGTTGATATAGGATGCGGCAAAGGTAGAGCGCTGGTGGTAGCTGCTTACTATGGATTTAACCACATTACCGGCGTTGACTTCGCCAAGGACTTGTGCAAGGAGGCTATCATGAATTGTAAACAACTTACATTGAAATATCCTTCGGTTTCATGCCACGTTGTTCATGCAGATGCGGCTGATTTCACGATAGAAAGCCAAATACATGTATTGTTCTTCTTCAATCCGTTCAAAGAACCGGTAATGAAGCGGGTGATCAGGAACATACTGGCAAGTGTTAAAGAACATCCCCGGAAGATATGGGTAGTATATATTAATCCGCAACATAAACACCTGTTTTTGGAAAGAGGATTCCGGCAGATTTATTATTTAAGAAAAATGCGATTCGTGGAAGCGGTTATATTTGAGAAATGAAAACCTTGCAGGTCACATGCAATGGCAGGTATACAAAAAGAAAATGACCTCCAGGTTGTTAGTGAAAGCACATAAACCTGCCAGGTTTATGAAACCTAACAGGTTTATGTGCCATGATTAACCGAGGATGATAGCGCTTTTCTTTTCTCCACCCATCAATTCAACACTCCTTGTTATAAATGTAGTAAGATCATTTCCTTTCAAAAGTCCCTGTGACAGCAAGGCAAGGTCGGCCAGGTTGCGAACTTGTTTTTCCTGCCTGGCAGAATCGTTCTCAGATAGTATCTTCTGGTAAATGTCGTGATTGCCATTAACCGTCAGGGTCACTTCATCTGGCATATTAGCATAAAAGCTGCCCATCGGGCCACTTACAGCAGCCATGTCTTTCATACGCCGCATGAACTCCGGGCGTGTGGCTACAACAGGGGGCGTCTCGGCACTCAAACCTTTTACCTCTACAGTAACATGCAATTCCGGGATTTGAATACCAAACAAATCCTTTAGCCTGGCTTCGTCGTCCTTGCTTAACACACTATCTGTAGCCTCCTGTTTATCGATTAAATTGTCGGCAATATCAGAGTCAACCCTGATAAAATGAACATTTTCCCATTTTGCTTCCATCTGGTTAAGAAAGGCCGCATCAACGAGTGTTTCTGCCTTCACTACCTTATAATTTTTACCGGCGGCAGCCTGTATATATGCATCCTGCTGTACCGGGTTGGTGGTATAGAGTATAACCAATTTACCTTCTTTGTTCTTTTGAAGCGTCTCGGTTTCGTTTCTATACTCATCGAGTGTATAGAATGCGGCCTTTTCATCAGTCAGTTTAACCTCCTCAAAAATGTGAAATTTATTGGCTTTGTCCAGAAACTTATCATCGGTCATCATTCCATACTTAACAAACAAACCCAGGCTCTCCCATTTTTCTTCATAAGCAGTACGATCCTTGTTAAAAAGTTCTTCTAACTTATCGGCCACTTTCTTTGTTATATGAGAATTTATTTTTTTTACATTGGGATCTCCCTGTAAATAGCTTCTCGAAACATTCAAAGGAATATCCGGAGAATCAATCACCCCATGAAGCAACATCAGGAATTCCGGTACAATATCTTTCACTTCATCCGTAACGAAAACCTGGTTACTGTACAACTGAATCTTGTCTTTTTGGATTTCGTAGCTTTGCTTGATTTTGGGAAAATACAATATGCCCGTTAGATTGAAAGGGTAATCCACATTCAAATGAATCCAAAATAAGGGCGCATCACCATATGGATAAAGTTCCTTATAAAAATTTTGATAGTCCTCGATAGTTAGTTCAGATGGCTTTTTCGTCCAGGCGGGAGTAGGATTGTTGATCTGCTTGCCGTCAAAAAAAATAGGGACGGGTAAAAACTTACAAAATTTTTCAAGAATGTTTTTAATCCTTTCCTCCTCAAGAAATTCCTTGCTCTCTTCATTCACATACATTATGATATCCGTACCCCGCTGCTCCTTTTCTGTTTCCCCGAGCGTATACTCCGGACTTCCGTCACATTCCCACTTAATTGCTTTTGCATCTTCCTTATAGCTTTTAGTTACAATCTCCACTTTATCACTCACCATGAAAGAGCTGTAAAAACCCAGGCCAAAATGCCCAATGATGTTGTTCTCATTTTGCCCCTTGTATTTGTCGAGGAATTCCTCTGCACTGCTGAAGGCCACCTGGTTAATGTATTTATCCACTTCTTCGGCGCTCATACCAATACCCTTATCGGAGATGGTAAGTGTTTTCATCTCTTTATCCAGCCTCACTTCGATCGTTAATTCGCCCAGTTCCCCTTTCGCTTCTCCAATAGAGGATAGTGTTCTCAGTTTCTGGGTAGCATCTACAGCATTACTTACCAATTCCCGAATAAAAATTTCATGATCGCTGTATAAAAATTTCTTGATGATAGGGAATATATTCTCTGTTTGAACACGGATATTACCGGTAGCCATAATTTGTTATTTTAAAAGTTTCGGAGCAATTGTTGGCAGTTGCCAAACAAATGAAATGCCAGATGAAATCAACAGTCATAATACGGAAAAATTGACAGGAAATGGTCGATATTATATTTTTCAGATAAACCGGATAGGTATTTCAGTCATATCAGCAGTTATAGCACTACACTTTCTCACTTATACGATTTGCTATTGCTTGATTATCTTAACAGTATGCCACTCAGTCCGGTCATTTAGGCGAAGTATATACAGCCCGCTTTGTAATTGGCCGATATAATTATTGAGGTGCCGGTTGATCTCATTGATATTACCTTTAGCCTGTAAAATAGTATTGCCATTCGAATTTAAGAGATGGGCAACGAAAATTTTGGATGGCGAAGTGATCCTGATCTGCAGTTTTCCTGCAACCGGATTAGGATATACACTTACTGTCTCCGTTGTGTTGGGTAACATGTTTACCAAAACTACCTGCGAAAACGTTTCTTTTCCGTTTAAGTCTACCTGCTTAAGCCTGTAATAATTAAACCCGGGAAGAGGAAACCAATCTATAAACTGATAGTTCACCAACCTGTTTGTGGTGGTACCAGCGCCGTCTAACTTTGACATAGGAACAAAATTCAATACTTCGCCAGACCTTTCCACGATAAAGTGGCTATTAGTCAGCTCTGTGGCAGTAGTCCAGGATACCTTTACCTGGCTTTTTACCGGACGGGCTTCAAAATAGAGAATATTTACAGGTAGGGGAATTTCGGCACTTAAAGTAAAACGGGAAAACACCGGCAAATGATCCGAAGCCGTGCTGGCATTGTAATTTGGAATATAACTTCGTGCATCCTCGATATCAGTTGAGTTACTTATATAATTATCTTTTAGTTCGTTTGAAATAACAATGTGATCTATCAATCCTGTGCCGCTGACAAAACTTATTCTTCCTGCCTTGTCGAGGGGCAGTGTTAATGCGGCATAATCTGTACTGTCGTCTACAAAGCCCATGTAAGGTGATGGCGAACCAGCAAGAATAGATCCGGTGACCCGATCGTTGAAGTCACCAATCAAAACAATATTATCATTGGGATAATAAGCATCCAGGCTATCTTTCAATACCCTGACATCATACACCCTTCTGTTATAGCTTGCAACATCGGAAGCTGATTTACCATGAATAACAATAATCCTGATTCGTTCCAGTACGCCTTTTATGGTTACATCAAAGGTTGCCATAAATGGAAGCCGGCCCGAAGCCCAGAAACTGGAAGGCGAGTTCAGTGGATAATTATTCAACGGGGTGCTCAGGCCATTTCGAGCAGAATCGTACATAGACTCAAACATCACTCGTTGTTCTACCAGCTGAGCAGTTGTAGCATTGTAAACAAAACCGATCTTTTGAGGCGGAAACCCAGGATCAGGTGGATCAAAAGAGTACGACCACCGGGGAGAAGTAACGGATTGATAACCGGGAAGTTTTTGAAGCAGTGAAGCAAGGGCATCATCGTTCGACATCTCTTCGAAACCAACAACGTCCATATTAAGGCGTTGAAATATAGTGGCGATGTTGTTGACCTGTAAAAGAATTTTTTCGGGAGTTGGGTTGTTATTCGGTGTAGAACCAAAAAAGCTCAGGTTATAGGCTGCCACGTCAAGTGTTTCTGACTTTGGAAAAGAACTTCCCGAAAGAAATACCAGGTTTGAATCGAGGGATGCACTTTTGAAATTGATCCTGCCAGTTGTTTTTAGTTCTTTGCTGGCAGGAGTAAATCTTATATAAACTATAGCTCCCGTTTCAGCCTGCCCGCCTGAAACACTTAAATTGTCAGTAAAAGTTAAATTATCGGCAGATAACTGGTATACTGCAGGAGCAGACAGAAGCAGCGCTCCAAAACCGAAGGCTTGTATATTGACAGGTAAACCGGCAGAATTAGTACCTACAGCAACCTCGCTGAAATCGACTGATACCGGTGAAGCAGACAATAAAGTGGTTCTGTTGGTTATACTCAGGTCATCGATATTCCAGCGTGCCGCTCCTAGTTCCGGATCGGATGTATATTTAAAGGCGAGGTAGAT